>JAIYEB010000001.1 GCA_027487195.1 Hyphomicrobiales bacterium
ACCATGGCAAATGTCTGATCGTGTGGTTCGATGGCGTGGACCGTTGCGGCGAGAACCGTCCGCACGCTGAGATCTGGATGTGGCGTGAGCGACAGGGCCACATCTGTTGCGCGAATCCCGACGCGCAACTGCTGCCCCCTGTCACCGACGTGGCCTGCAACAGAGATCTCGCCAGCCGGGTGGGACAGAATGGACAGTCCAAACGCTGCATCATGCCGCGAGATGGTGGCCGACAGCAGCGATACGGTCTCAAACCGCGCATTGCCGACGCCGCTCCCCCTGGTTGCGGATGCGTTCAACAACACAGCACTGGCGTCGCCCTCGTCGACAACCCGGCCATCCTTCAAGAGGACAATACGGTCCGCAAGCCTCGCGACCTCTTCCAGCGCATGGCTGATGTAAAGGATCGGAATCCCGAACTCGTCCCTCAGGCGTTCGATGAATGGCAGGATCTCGTATCGACGCTCAGCATCGAGCGACGCGAGCGGCTCATCCATCAAAAGCAACCGAGGCGAGGCGAGCAAAGCCCTGCCAATGGCGACGCGCTGGCGCTCACCACCTGACAATGTGCCAGGCGAGCGACGCAGCAAATGCCCGATCCCGAGGACGTCGACCAAAGGTTCAAGCGCGATCCGGCGTTCGGTATGGGCCGTGAACCAGCGCCCATATTCAAGGTTTTGCTGCACGCTCAGGTGCGGGAACAACTGGGCGTCCTGAAACACCAGGCCGATCCGCCGCCTGTGTGCCGGAATGCTGATTCCGGAACCCGTATCGAGCAAAACAGAATCATCGAACACGATGCGTCCCGTGTCCGGACGCTCGAGCCCGGCAATCAGGCGAATGATGGTGGATTTGCCCGAACCAGACGGGCCGAAAAGCGCCGTAATGCCCTTGCTCGCGTGAAAGCGGGCATCAAGTGTGAAGCCGTTGCGCAGAACATGAGCCTCGAACTGGATCATGCCCGCTCCGGTCCGCGGCGCGATGCACGCCGCACAAGCCATTCCGAGATAACCACAGCCGCAAGCGAGATCACCACGGCGATGAGCGACAGGCGAAGCGCCCCGGCATCGCCGTCCGGCATTTGTGTGAAATTGTAGATGGCCGAGGGGATGGTTTGTGTTTCCCCCGGGATGTTCGCAACAAACGTGATCGTTGCACCAAACTCCCCGAGCGCCTTGGCAAAACAGAGAACCGCGCCGGCAATGATCCCCGGCAGCGCAAGCGGCAGGGTGACGGTCAGGAACACCCATACTGGCGATGCGCCAAGGGTCTCTGCGGCCTGCTCAAGTTTGGGGTCGATCGCTTCAATCGAGATCCGGATGGCGCGAACCATCAGGGGAAAGCCCATGACCGCACAGGCAAGCGCAGCCCCTGTCCAGCGAAACGACAGCACAATCCCAAAGGTTTGTTCGAGAAACTGTCCAATTGGCCCGCGCTGACCAAACAGGATCAGCAGGACATAGCCGGTCACCACAGGTGGCAGCACCAGCGGCATATGAACGAACCCGTCAAGCAGCGCTTTGCCTGGAAAACGGCCACGCGCCAGCACGAGGGCCGTCAGAATGCCGAGCGGCAGGCTCAATGCCGTTGCGACGCCCGCCACCCGAAGGCTGAGTTCGATCGCCGTCCATTCCTCCGCCGAGATCTGCCACACCGCGTTCATTGCCCTTTCAGCGCAGGATCACAAACCCCTGTGCCTCAAACAGGCGATGGGCTGCGGGGGAAGACAGATAGTCGAGGAACAGAGCCGCGTCAGGGTTTTGTGACCGCGCTGTCAAGGCAAAGGGATAGCGGATCGGCGGATGCAAATCAGCCGGAAAGGTTGCAACCGTTCTGATCCTGGGTTCACCCACGGTATCGCTGGCATACACAATGCCAAACCGCGCCTCGCCCCGCGCAACGAGATTGACGGCAGCACGCACATTATCGGTTGGGGCGAGGCGTGGGCGCACGCTCTCCCAGACATTGAGCGAGCGTAGCGCTGCTTCGGCATACCGACCCGCTGGAACGGTTTGCGTATGTCCTGTTGCAAGTCGCGACGAACCAATGGCGCCAGCCAGCGGGAAACCAACGACCGGATCAAGCGCGATGGGGTCCTCAGTGCGCGCGATCAGGACGAGGCTGTTGCCAAGGAGCGAGACCCGGCTCCCGCGCCGGATTGCGTTTCGGGCCTCCGCCCAATCCATCCACTCCTCGTCGGCAGATGCGAAGATGTCGGCTGGGGCGCCTTGCTCGATCTGACGGGCCAACGTTGGCGAGCCTGCAAACGACAGGACGACGCGCTTGCCGGTTTCGGTCTGCCAGACCTGCGCAATGGCATTGAGCGCCTGTTGCAGGCTGGCCGCGGCAAACACCGTCACTGGCCGTATCTCTGCGGCGTGCGCCGGGGGCGCCGTCATGGCGAGCACGGCAAGAAGAGCGAAGATCAAACGGCGCGTCATGAGGGGGGCATACCAGTACTGGACATGACCTGCCAATTGGGTCGTCCCGCCCCCTTCCCGGACCACCCTCGAAACGTGTATTCCAACACCCATGAACTTCGATCTGACGGAAACGCAGGATGCCATTCGCGATGCAGCCAGACGCATC
>JAIYEB010000112.1 GCA_027487195.1 Hyphomicrobiales bacterium
GCAGCTGGCTTTACCGTATCCGCCCGTCCGTGAAGCACACCGGCCGGTTTCGCGAGATCAGCCTGCCGCACTGGAAAACCGCACCTCACATTGTTGACCACGGCCTGCCGCTCGATCAGCTGCGCTGGGGGCCAGTGCCCATCCCTGAGGAGAAGGTCACCTTCCTCACCGGCCTTCGCACCATGACGACGGCAGGCGATGTCTACACGCAGGTGGGCATGGCCGCGCACGTGTTCCTCGTGACCGCCTCCATGGGCGATGAGGCCTTCTACTCGGCTGATGGCGAGTTCCTCATTGTGCCCGAACAGGGTCGCCTCCTGTTTGTGACCGAGCTTGGTCGCATCGAAGTTGGCCCGATGGAGATCTGCGTCATTCCGCGCGGCGTGAAGTTCAAGGTCGAGCTGATTGAAGGGCCGGCCCGGGGCTATGTCTGCGAGAACTACGGCGCCAAGTTTGCCTTGCCGGACCGCGGCCCCATCGGGGCGAACTGCCTCGCCAACCCGCGCGACTTCAAGACGCCGATTGCATGGTTTGAAGATCGCGACGTGCCCCATCAGGTCACCGTCAAGTGGTGCGGCAAGTTCCACACCTCGGAGATCGGGCACTCGCCCTTCGATGTCGTCGGCTGGCACGGGAATTACGCGCCCTGCAAGTATGACCTCAGAACCTTCTCACCCGTTGGCGCGATCCTGTTTGATCATCCCGACCCTTCGATCTTCACAGTCCTCACCGCCCCCTCAGGCGAAGCTGGAACCGCGAACGTTGATTTCGTGATTTTCCCCGAGCGCTGGCTGGTCGCTGAACATTCGTTCCGCCCGCCCTGGTATCACAAGAACATCATGAGCGAGTTCATGGGGCTGATCCATGGCGTCTATGATGCAAAGCCCGAAGGTTTCGTGCCGGGCGGCATGTCGCTGCACAACTGCATGTTGCCGCACGGGCCGGACGCGCCCGCCTTCCAGCATGCCTCAACGGTCGATCTGAAGCCGGTCAAACTGCAAAACACCATGGCCTTCATGTTTGAAACCCGTTTTCCGCAACAGCTGACGGAGTTCGCCGGCGCGCTCGACACACGCCAGGACAGCTACATCGCGTGCTGGGATGGGCTGAAGAAAATGTTCAACGGCAGGCCATAGGCCGCGAGGCCCCTGAAGGTCCTGTCGCGCGCGGTTTCAGTCTTGCCTGTTGCCAGCCCCGCGCGCTCGGCTACATGGAGCCCATGGAGCACGATCCCTACATCATCCGACCTGATCCCTCGAACCCGCGCCTGACCGAGACCGTCAGCGGGATCGACCACACCGGAGCCCGCGTCGAGACACGCGTCACGGTCGAGCGGCCGCTGACGCTTTATCTGAATGCGCAGGAGATCGTCACGATGATGACGATCGGCGATCATCCCGATCTCCTCGCCCTTGGATATCTCCTGAACCAGGCCATGCTGAAGCCTAACGATCGCGTCACGGACATCGACTACGATGAGGATCTGGGCGTGGTCGTCGTGCGCACGGAAGCGCACACGAATTTCGAGGCGAAGCTGAAAAAGCGCACGCAGACATCCGGGTGCGCGCAAGGGACAGCCTTTGGCGATTTGATGGAGTCGCTCGATACCGTATCGCTGCCAAAAACCGAGGTCCGCACCTCCTGGCTTTACCGCCTGACGCACATCATCAACCAGACGCCATCGCTCTATCTCGATGCCGGCGCGATCCATGGCTCGGTTTTGTGCGAGCAGGACCGACCGCTGGTCTACATGGAAGATGTCGGTCGCCATAACGCGGTCGACAAGATTGCGGGATGGCTCTGGAAAACCGGCACTGACCCCGGCAACAAGATCTTCTACACAACCGGGCGGCTGACGTCAGAAATGGTCATCAAGACCGTGCGCATGGGCATTCCGGTGCTGGTCTCGCGCTCAGGCTTCACAGCCTGGGGCGTCGAGCTTGCGCGCAAATCCGGCCTGACCCTGATTGGGCGCGCCAGGGGCAAGCGCTTTGTTGCGCTCGCAGGCGAAGAGCGGATCGTGTTCGATCAGGACCTGTCCTACGTGGCGGACGAGAGTTCTGCAGCACGGCGCAAAGGCGGCGGCGATGACTGACATCCCGTGCGTTATTCTGGCCGGCGGGCTCGCGCGGCGCATGGGCGGCGGCGACAAGGCGCTGAAGCGCGTGGGCAGCCAGACCATCCTTGGACGCGTGATCGGGCGGATGGCTCCGCAGGTGTCGCACCTCGCGCTCAATGCCAATGGCGATCCTGAGAGATTTGCGGAATTTGGCCTGCCGGTCATCGCCGATGGAATTGCCGACTATCCCGGCCCCCTTGCGGGCATTCTCGCCGGAATGCAGTGGGCAGACGGGCTTGGCGCACGGCGCGTTGCAAGCGTTGCTGCGGATGGGCCGTTTCTTCCGCGCGACCTGATCCTGCGGCTCGCGCTCGCAACGACACCTGTGGCAACCGCAGCATCGGGTGGTTTCACCCACCCTGTCATCGGCATCTTCGATGTGTCCCTCGCCGATGATCTTGAAGCTGCGCTTCTCGCTGGCGAACGCAAGATTGATCGCTGGACAGCGCGCCATGGCGTCAGCGAGATCGAATGGCCGGTTGTGCCGTTCGACCCGTTCTTCAACGCAAACAGCCCCGACGACCTTGCGGTCGCCGAGGCCGTTTTGAAGGCTTATCCCGAAGCTTGAGGTCTAGCGAACCGAGCAGGACCCAGGCGCGGTGCAAACGAACTGTGATGCCGTGCACAGATTGACC
>JAIYEB010000407.1 GCA_027487195.1 Hyphomicrobiales bacterium
AACAGGCTCACCGCAATGGTGTCTGAGCGCGCCGGAAGGATTGGCTCAAAGCCGGGGCAAAGGAGTCGTTGGCCGAATGGCAGCCGCCACACGCCGGCGCAACCTTGGGATACTCGGCGGCAAAGGTCGCTTGGTCGACAATAGCGGTCGACGCCGCTCTCGCATCAGCGACCCACTTGTCGATCACAGCGTTGAACTCGGCGCGCGCGGTCCAAATCTTGGCGTTAGCTTCAGTATCACCGGTCCTGGAGTCATCCGGGAACAATGTTCTAAAGCGTGGAGCGTGTTCGAGGACCGCGTTCAACTGGGCCTGTACCGCGGCCAGATTGAAGGGTGCTTCGTTCCGCATCATCCTGAAGACGAGCCCGCTGTTTTGCCCAAGTGCGCGCATCGCTTCGCGACGCTGCTGAATCACCTGGAGATTTTGCGCATCAGCAACGGTCGCGGCACCGCCGAGGACTGCGATGGTCGCAAGGGCGAGAAGGGCACGTTTCATGGGTAAGTTCTCCGGTTTGGCGGGGCAACCGAACCAAAACGGCTCGCATCCGCCAATCCGACGAAAGTCGCAAACGCAATAGCGTTTGCGTGATCAGGCCTGTCTGCCAGCCCTGCGGGCCGTGCTAGATCTTGCGCACATCCACAAACCGGCCTGCAAGGGCCGCGGCAGCTGCCATGGCAGGCGACACGAGGTGCGTGCGGCCACGATAGCCCTGGCGACCTTCAAAGTTACGATTTGAGGTCGAGGCGCAGCGCTGTTCCGGCTTGAGCTGGTCAGGGTTCATGCCAAGGCACATCGAGCAACCGGGCTCGCGCCACTCAAAGCCTGCGTTGATGAAGATGCGATCAAGACCTTCAGCCTCGGCCTGCTGCTTCACGAGGCCAGAGCCCGGAACAATCATGGCGTAGTCGAGCCGTGAGGAAATCTTCTGGTCCTTCACGATACCGGCAACGACGCGCAGATCCTCGATACGCGCATTGGTGCAGGACCCGATCCAGACCACGTCGAGTTCAAGATCAGTCATCTTCTGACCGGGCTTGAGGCCCATATACTCGAGCGAGCGCCACTTGGCGGCGCGCTTGCCGGCATCCGTCAGATCATCCGGGTTAGGGACTGCGCCCGTCACCGACACCACATCCTCAGGGCTTGTGCCCCATGTGATGATTGGCGGCAGGTTGCCCGCATCAAGCCGCACTTCACGGTCGAAATGCGCGCCGGGATCGGACTTCAGCGTCTCCCAGTAGCGCATGGCCGCATCCCATGCGTCGCCCTTGGGAGCGCGCGGGCGCCCCTTCAGATAGGCGTAGGTCTTCTCGTCCGGCGCAATCAGGCCAGCGCGCGCGCCACCCTCGATCGACATGTTGCAGACCGTCATGCGGCCTTCCATGGACAGACCACGGATCGCCTCGCCAGCATATTCGATGACATGGCCGGTGCCGCCCGCCGTGCCGATCTCGCCGATGATTGCAAGCACAATGTCCTTCGCCGACACGCCCGGGCCAGGCACGCCGTCAACCGTGACGCGCATGTTCTTGGCCTTCTTCTGCACCAGCGTCTGGGTCGCGAGCACATGCTCGACCTCGGACGTGCCAATGCCATGGGCAAGGGCGCCAAATGCGCCATGCGTCGAGGTGTGGCTGTCGCCGCACACGATGGTGGTGCCTGGAAGCGTGAAGCCCTGCTCGGGGCCAACAATGTGCACGATGCCCTGGCGGATATCGACCTCATTGAAATAGTCGATGCCAAAATCACGCGCATTCTGGGCCAGGACCTCGATCTGGGTCCGGCTTTCGACGTCCTCGATGCCCTTGGTGCGGTCAGTTGTCGGGATGTTGTGATCGACAACGGCCAGCGTCTTTTGCGGCGCGCGCACACGCCGCCCGGCAAGCCTGAGACCCTCGAACGCCTGCGGCGACGTCACCTCATGGACGAGATGGCGATCAATATAGAGGACGCAGGTGCCGTCTTCCGCCCGCTCAACAATGTGGTCTTCGAATATCTTGTCATAGAGCGTGCTGGCCATCGGTATCCCCTTCGCGTCATTTGCCCCGGTTTAGCCGGGGCCTCATTGTTTTTGCAAGGCCGCTTTCAGCCGCCGATGGCTTTCCAGACAGTCTCGGGCGTGAACGGCACGTCGAGGTGTTTCAGCCCGTTATGGCGCCGGATCGCATCGACCACGGCATTCGCAACGGCTGGTGTGGCACCAACAGTGCCGGCCTCGCCCGCGCCCTTGATGCCAAGCGCATTGGTCTTGGTCGGCACATTGAGTGTCTCGAAGTGGATGAAAGAGACATCGTCCGCGCGCGGCATGGCATAATCGAGGAACGAAGCCGTCAGCAGCTGGCCGCTTTCGCGATCATAAACCGTCTTTTCCACGATGGCCTGACCCAGGCCCTGCACAATGCCGCCATGGACCTGGCCCGCCAGCAGGATCGGATTCACGACATCGCCGAAATCATCCACAGCCGTATAGCGCTCGACCTTGATCACGCCCGTGGCCGGATCAATCTCGACCTCAACCACATGCGTCCCGTTCGGGTAGGTTGCAGCGGGCGGTGTGAACGCACCTGTCGCCATCAAGGTCTCGCCAGCGCCGGCTGCAATGGCTGCGAGTGCCTCGAACGTGATCTTGCGGTCGGTGCCAACCACGCGCGCGGTCCCGTCAACCAGCTCGATATCGACGTCAGCCGTTTCAAGCGCTTCGGCGGCCTTCTTGCGCAGGAGTTCGGCAAGCGCCACGGCGCCAAGGTCAACGGCCATGCCGCCAACCGGCAACGAGCGCGAGCCGCCCGTGCCGCCGCCTGTGCGCACCAGCGCGGTATCGCCCTGGACGACGCGGATACGCGACATATCGATGCCAAGCCGGTGAGCCACGAGCTGGCCATAGGCGGTCTGATGGCCCTGCCCGGTCGACTGGGTTCCAGACAGCACCGTGATGGTGCCATCCGCCTCGACGCGCAGGTCGCTCTCCTCGCCGGAGCCGCCGGCGCAGGCCTCGATATAGGTGGCAAAGCCGAGGCCACGCAGCATTCCGGCCTTCTTGGAGGCCTTCAGCCGCGCCTTGAAGCCTGCAGCATCCGCAACATCCATCGCCCGATCGAGCGTCGCTGCGAAATGGCCACTGTCATAG
>JAIYEB010000080.1 GCA_027487195.1 Hyphomicrobiales bacterium
CCTTGCATCTTGGAACGGCCTCATGAACCCGTACCTTGCGTTGTTCGTGCGGGAATGGCGGCTCAGCGTCCGCGTTGGCGGCGGTGCCAGCGTTGGGCTGATCTTCTTTTTGATCCTTGTCACGATCCAGCCCTTTGGGGTTGGACCCGATCTCGCACTGTTGTCGCGCATTGCGCCCGCCGTACTCTGGACCGGCGCGCTGCTCGCCACACTTCTGGCGCTTGATCGGCTGTTTCAGGCCGATGAGGAAGATGGCTCGCTCGATCTTCTCGTCGCCTCAGGCCGAAGCCTCGAACTCATCGTCGCCGTGAAGTGCCTCGCGCACTGGGCCGCCTCCGTTGCGCCCCTTGTCCTGGCCTCGCCGCTGTTTGGCATCATGCTTGGTCTTGATGGGTTGGCGATTGGCGCGGTTGCGCTGACGCTTCTCGTCGGGACACCGGCTCTCACGTTTCTCGGCGCGATCGGCGCTGCGCTGACCGTCAGCCTGCGGCGCGGCGGCCTGTTGCTCGCAGTCCTTGTTCTGCCGCTGTCGATTCCTCTCCTTGTGTTCGGTGTGGCCGCTGCGTCCGCTGTGATCGTTGGTCCGCAGCGCTTTGAAACGCCGTTTGCGCTCCTCTCGGGCCTGTCGCTTGCGACAATTGCGGTGTCACCTTTTGCCGCAGCTGCCGCGCTGAGGGCTGCCCGGGAATAGCTGATACGCTGAGGCTGCGACTTACGCCGAGATCTGTGATGGGTCTTGCGGAACCCCTCGCCACTTCGTGCTTTGCGATGACGATCAGACCGGATTACATTTCTTGCCATGACAACGACGTCGACCGATCTCAGACCTCCGCGCGGCCTCGCAAGCCTCGCCAACCCAACGCGCTTCTTCGCGTTGACGGACCGCCTGATGCCCTGGCTGATCGCTGTCGCGGCTCTCGCCATGGCAGCAGGGCTCTACAAGGCGTTCTTTGTCGCGCCGGAAGACTATCAGCAGGGCCACACCGTCCGGATCATGTTCATCCATGTGCCAGCGGCCTGGATGTCGATGGGGGCCTATATCGTGATGGCGCTTGCGGCGCTTGGCGTCCTCGTCTGGCGCCATCCGCTCGCCGAGGTCTCGCTGAAGACAGCGGCACCGATTGGTGCGGCGTTCACATTCATGTGCCTGATCACAGGGTCGCTCTGGGGCCGTCCGATGTGGGGCACCTACTGGATCTGGGACGCAAGGCTCACCTCCGTCCTCGTCCTGTTCCTGATGTACCTCGGCCTGATTGCGCTGTGGCAGACCATGGAAGATCAGGCGCGCGCCGGCCGTGCAGCCGCCATCCTGACGCTGGTCGGTTTCATCAACATCCCGATCATCCGCTTTTCGGTGGATTGGTGGAACACGCTGCACCAGCCAGCCTCGGTTGTGCGTCTTGATGGGCCGACGATCCACCCCTCCATCCTCGTGCCATTGCTTGTGATGGCCTTCGGGTTCCTGATGCTCTTCCTCGTACTGCACATCGCCGCCATGCGGGCTGAGATCCTGCGTCGGCGCGTGCGCTCGATGGAAAGCATGTTGGCGCAGCGCTCTGTCGCCCGTCCGGAGGCGATGTGATGGATCTTGGCCCGCACGCCTGGTTTATCTGGCTGTCCTACATCGCCGTATTTGCCACGCTGGCCGGGCTTGTCGCCTGGGTGGTGCTGGACACGCGGGCCCAAAGGCGCGCGCTAAAGGCTCTGGAAGAGCGTGGCGCGCGCAGGCGCTCAACCGAGGCCGCGCCATGAGCATTTCCGTTGAGCCACAACGGCGCCCGCGCCGCTGGGCGCTGATGGTGCCGCTGGTCCTGTTCGCAGCCCTTGCAGGTCTGTTTTACGTCCGCCTCTATGCAGGCGATCCCGCGCGCTTGCCGTCAGCATTGATTGGCCGACCGGTGCCGGAGTTCAAACTCGAGCCGCTTGCAGGTGTCCCGCTTCCAGGCTTCGAGACGGCCGATCTCAAGGCCGGCGGCGTTTCAATCGTCAATGTCTGGGCGTCCTGGTGCGTTCCGTGCCGCGATGAGCATCCCCATCTGATCGACCTTGCGCGGGATCGTTCGATTGCGGTTCTTGGCCTCAACTACAAGGATGTTGCCGACAATGCCCGGCGCTTCCTTGGCCAGCTCGGCAACCCTTACACCAGGATCGGCGTTGACCGCGATGGGCGAACAGCCATCGACTGGGGCGTCTATGGCGTGCCTGAGACGTTCGTCGTCGACGGGCAGGGGCGCATTGCGTTCAAGCATGTCGGCCCGATCACACCCGATATCCTCGAAAGCCGGATCCGTCCGGCCATCGAGCGCGCACGGGCCGCGCGCTGAAGGGCAAGGTCGAGCCCTAAGCGTCCCGCCGTGGCATTTACTGAAATTTCAGCCACTTAGTGCTTGCCCGCTTTAGATAGGATTCAAATTCAAGGATTCAATTTTCGTCTTTACGCATTTCTATCAAGGCGTCTCTTATCTCTCGGGCTGCCTTTACGAATATTTCTTCTTGTTTGTATCCAAGATCATCAGATGAGTAGTGTTGAAGGGTTTCTGAAGGAGCATTGATTGCTTGCATTTCACTTATTTCAAATTCTTCATACATGCATGGACCAGCAAATATACTGAATATTCGCGCTCCACCGTCTTGTGCGCGCTTGACAGCGTTAGGATATTCTTCTCTCATTATAAAGTCAGAAGCAAA
>JAIYEB010000319.1 GCA_027487195.1 Hyphomicrobiales bacterium
ATCCTGCGCGAGCCGCACCAGCGCGTCATAGACCGATTGATCGCCATGGGGATGGAACTTGCCGATGACGTCGCCGACAACGCGCGCCGACTTCTTGGGCGGAAGCTGCGGTTCGAGCTTGAGCAACCGCATGGCATAGAGCAGGCGGCGATGCACGGGCTTCATGCCATCGCGCACGTCTGGCAGCGCGCGATGCATGATGGTCGAGAGCGCATAGGCGAGGTAACGCTCTTCGAGAGCGTGTTTCAGCTCGACCGACTCAATCGGCCCCGACTCAGGGATTTTCGGTTTCTCGCCCATGCCAAGGGGCTAGCGGGACGCTGTGGCCAGGGCAAGGCGCTGCGAAGCGCCATCCCCGATCCTTCGCGCCATAGAGCTATTCGACCGTGACGCTTTTTGCCAGATTGCGCGGTTGATCGACATCGGTGCCCATCATGACCGCGGCATGGTAGCTCAGGAGCTGGACCGGAATGGCATGCACAAACGGGGCTGCAATCGGGTCTGCCGTTGGCATCACCAGCACAGCTTCAGATTCGCCCGCATGCGCTGCGCCGTCCGCATCTGTCAGCAGGATGATCCGACCACCCCGGGCCTGAACTTCCTGCATGTTGGACACGGTCTTTTCAAACCAGCGATCTTTAGGTGCCACAACGACAACAGGCATCGTCTCATCGATCAGCGCAATCGGGCCGTGTTTCAGTTCGCCCGCAGCGTATCCCTCGGCGTGGATGTAGCTGATCTCCTTCAGCTTCAGCGCACCTTCAAGCGCAATCGCATAGTTCGTGCCGCGTCCAAGATACAGGACGTCTGACGCCTTGGTCAGGACCTTGGCGATGCGCTCGATCTTGGGCTCGGTGTTGAGCGCTTCGGCCACCAGGCGCGGCACACGCATCAATTCGCCAACGAGACGACGCTCCTCATCGGCCGACAAGACACCGCGCTTGCGCCCGGCTGCAATCGCAAGGCAGGCAAGAACGGCAAGCGAGCAGGTAAAGGCCTTGGTCGAGGCGACGCCGATTTCAGGCCCGGCGACCATGGGAAATGCAATGTCGGATTCGCGCGCAATCGTTGAGGTGGACACGTTGACGACGCTGCCCACCCGAACGCCATTGGCCTGGCAATAGCGCAGTGCCGCGAGCGTATCGGCTGTCTCACCGGACTGGGACACCACGAGCGCAATCGATTTCGGATCCAGCGGTGCCTCGCGATAGCGAAACTCCGAGGCAATATCGATGTCGACGGGAAGGCGCGCGTAGGTCTCGAACCAATAGCGCGCGACCAGCGCGGCGATGTAGCCGGTTCCGCACGCCGTCAGCGTGACGCGTGATACGTCCGCAAAGTCCCAGGGCAAGGCATCCGGCAACCGCACAGTTCCCTGCGCCATGTCGAGATAGCGCGACAGGGCATGGCTGAGGACATCCGGCTGCTCATGGATTTCCTTGGCCATGAAGTGGCGGTAGGAGCCCTTCTCGACCATTGTGGCGGATGCAAGCGAGGTCTGGACCTGGCGCTTGACGATCTTGCCTGCCTCATCGCGCACGGTTGCCCCTGCACGGTTCAAGACAACCCAGTCGCCTTCATCGAGATAGGCAATGCGGTTTGTGAAGGGGGCCAGCGCCATGGCATCAGAGCCAAGATACATCTCGCCGTCCCCGTAGCCGACCGCAAGCGGCGAGCCGCGCCGCGCGCCGATCATCAAATCGTTGCGGCCCTCAAACAGGAACGCAAGCGCAAATGCGCCCTCAAGCCGCTTCAGGGTGGCTTCGACGGCGGCTATTGGCTCCGCGCCGCCGCGTATCTCACGATTGACGAGATGGGCGACCAGCTCAGTGTCGGTTTCGCCCTCGAAGTTGATGCCTTCCGCAGACAGCTCCGCGCGAAGATCGCGGAAGTTTTCGATAATCCCGTTGTGAACAACCGCAACCGGTCCGGCGGCATGGGGGTGCGCGTTCGCTTCAGACGGCTTGCCGTGGGTTGCCCAGCGCGTATGGCCGATGCCGGCATGGCCGCCCAGGGGAGAGAGCTGGAGCAACGCATCGAGGTTCTTCAGCTTGCCGACAGCGCGACGGCGCGCGAGCCCTGTGGGCTCAAGGGTTGCGACACCAGCCGAATCGTATCCGCGATACTCAAGCCGCTTCAAACCATCGACAATCGAGGCTGCAACAGGGCTTTTGCCAAGAATTCCGATAATGCCGCACATGCAACGTCTCCCCAAACCAGATTTGGATGGGCCGATCTAGCCTCGCATCCGCTCAAACACCAATGACGAAACGTTGCCGACGTTAACAGCCACTCACCCGCCCCTCGCCTTGCGCTCTGCGCGCTTCAGCTTGTTCTGGCGAATGCGCGAGGCACCCTTGCCGGCGAGTTCGGCCTGCTTTGCCCGTCCAAACGCGAGCGCACCATCGGGCACATCCTTCGTCACGGTTGAGCCCGCAGCAATCAATACCTCGTCGCCGATGCTCAAGGGCGCAACCAGCGTCGAGTTGGAGCCAACGAACACGTCACGTCCGATGGTTGTCCTGTGCTTGTCCGCTCCATCGAAGTTGCAGGTGATGGTGCCGGCACCAATGTTCGTGCCTTCGCCAACGGTTGCATCGCCAATATAGGCCAAATGATTGGCCTCAACAGCAGCTGATAGCACCGATCGGTTGATCTCGACGAAGTTTCCGACATGAACATTTTCGCCAACGTCGGACTTGGGCCTGATCCGCGCAAACGGCCCGAGGCGTGCGCCAGCGCGAATGCGAGCGCCCTCGACATGGCTGAAGGACAGGATTTCAACGCGATCTTCAATCACCACGCCAGGCCCCACAACCACGTGGGGATGAACCGTCACGTCGCTGCCAAGAACCGTGTCATGGCTTAGGAAAATCGTGTCCGGCGCCACCAGGGTTGCGCCGGCACGCATGGCTTTCTCGCGCAACCTCGACTGCATCACAGCCTCAACAGCTGCGAGCTGGACGCGATCATTGACGCCCATCACCTCTTCTTCGTCGATTGTGATCACGGCAGTTCGTAGTGCTGCCGCACGCGCAAGCCCGACAAGATCGGTGAGGTAGAACTCGTTCTGGGCGTTTGACGGCGTTACCGCCTCGAGCAACGCCAGCGCATGGTCTGCTGCAAGCGCCATCAACCCGCCATTGCACAGCGTGATGGCGCGCTCGCTCGCATTGGCATCCTTGTGTTCGCGAATGGCGACTGGCGCGCCGTTCTCCATGATGACGCGGCCATACCCTG
>JAIYEB010000266.1 GCA_027487195.1 Hyphomicrobiales bacterium
CGATGTAACCCGCGCATATCATGCGCGTATTGGCTGCGGCTGCCAAGCGAATTGACCGACAGGGAATGGGCGCTATTTCGCCGCAGGAAGTGTGCGAACCGGTCTGAGGTCAGGCTGCGGACCAGTCTACATTCTGGCCGCTGCAGGAAACGCGGAAACACTGCGAAAGCATGGCCGGAAGTGGCGGTCGCAGGCGTTGAACAAAGGGGCGAAATGCCGGCCGGCCATGGGCCTGATGATTGGCGCTCAACGCCTAAGCTGCGGAACTTGCCGCACAATCCGCGCAGTCTGCGCCCTGGCCTCACCTTTTCGTCATCAAATCCGAAAGCTGTGCAATGTCGTTTGATATTCTAAGCACTTTTAATCGTTGCGAACATGCAGCAAGCGGAACAAGAATCTCTCTTGATTGCTGGTTTGTTTTGACTCTTGGGTGCGCTGGCATGCTTATGTGTCGCACTGAGTTCAAGGCATTGTGCGATGAACGCGCACGGGAGCAACCGATGAAGAAGATCCTGCTAGCCTCGACCATGCTGGTCGGCCTCGCGACCGCCGCCTCCGCCGCCGATTTTAGCAGCCCGCCGCCCCCCATTTCCGCAAACTGGACCGGATTCTACGTTGGCGCGCATGCCGGCTGGCTGGGCACGACCAACAGTGTTCGGATCAATCAGTTCGTCGGTGGCGGCGATGGTTTCAATTTGACGCCCGACCGCAGCGGGTTCATCGGCGGTCTGTTCGCCGGCTATAACTTACAGATGCAGCAAATCGTGCTCGGCTTGGATGCCGACATCGGATTTGGCCCAGGGGCAACGGTCGGGAATTCGACTTTCACGGTGATCAACGCTGTTGGAGGCACCGGCACTGTCGGTGTGCGCGCCGGGTTGAACTGGAATGCACACCTGCGCGCTCGCGCGGGTCTCGCTCTCGGTCAGTTCATGCCATTCTTCGCGGCAGGTCTCGTGCTTTCGGAGGAGCGCGTTGGCCACGTGGTCCGTGCAGGCGACGCCATTACCTCGACGATCGTCGGTACACGTAACGTCTCGCGCACAGGCTATTCGCTTGGTGTTGGCGGTGAGTTCATGTTCACGCGTAACATGATAGGCCGCCTTGAGTACATTTTTGACGACTACGGCGCCGTATCGTTCGCATCAAATCCGGGACCTGGTATCAATGCATCCACGACCCGTTCTCGCCTGACCACCAACACGGTACGCGCGGGTCTGTCTTACCGTTTCTGATCGGCACGATAGGAACGACACGAAAGATCCGGGAACCGCTCATGGCAGCGCTGGGACAGGCTCGCGCTCAGCCGACAGGAGCCGTGCGAACACGAATTGATTGCGCTTTTTGGCTGGGACAGCCCGCGAACAGCTGCAATTCACACGCGAAAAGCCAACCGCCAACGACTCGCCCGCAGCGGTTCTGATAAGCTGGCCAAGGCCAGACCGTGAACGTCTAAAGCCTCACCTTGTGTTTCGGTGGGGCTTTTTCCTTGAATATATCAATGATTTCAAATGCTTAAAAGGCAAGTGGTGGGGGAAGCAGGACTCGAACCTGCGAAGGCTAAGCCAGCGGATTTACAGTCCGCCCCCTTTGCCGCTCGGGACATTCCCCCAGGAAGAGGCGGCTCTATGCGTAGCGCCGCGCGCCCTGTCAATGCTTTCCATGCGCTTCAGCGCAAGGTTTGTGGTGAAGCTTGATTGACCGCGCCAGCGGACGGGTTAAACCCTGTCCGCATGGACAAGCCCTGGTCACCCGAAACTGCCAAACCCGGACAGCGCGAAAAGCGCGAACACGCCCGCGATCCCGCGAAACCCGAGCGCGAGCAGCGCCGGCCGTGGAGCGATCGCCGCCAGCGCGCCGACAGGCGCCCGCGGGGCGATGATGATGTGCAAATGCTCTGGGGCGCGCATACGGTTGAGGCGGCCGTTGCCAACCCGAGGCGCAAGCTCCTGCGCCTTGTCGCAACCGAGAATGCCTTCCGAAAGCTGGAAGAGGCAGGCCTTGGCGGACGGATCACGCCCGAAATCATGCGGCCCTACGACATTGACAAGCTGACCGGGCCGGATGCGGTCCACCAGGGGCTGTTTCTCGAGGCGCGCCCCCTGCCTGTGCTTGATGAGGATGATGTGCCGACCGAGGGCATTCTGGTCGTGCTCGATCAGGTCACCGACCCGCACAATGTCGGCGCTGTTCTGCGCTCTGCAGCGGCCTTTGGCGCTTCCGGCCTCGTGATGACCAATCGCCACAGCCCGTCTGCGACCGGTGTGCTTGCGAAGGCTGCCTCGGGCGCGCTGGAATATGTGCCGCTTGTCCTTGTGCAGAACCTGTCGCGTGCGCTGACCCGGCTGAAGGAGCGCGGCGTCCATGTGGTCGGGCTTGATTCCGAGGCCGAGAACTCAATCGAGGCCATCGAGATGCGCCGCCCCATGGCGCTTGTGCTTGGCGCTGAAGGCAAGGGTCTGCGCCAGTTGACGGGTGAGACCTGTTCGGTTCTCGCGCGGTTTGACCTGCCCGGCGACATCAAGAGCCTCAACGTGTCGAACGCAGCGGTTCTCGCGCTTCATGTCGCGGCAAGGCGTACCGCCTGAGACCGGGCTGTCCCTGGTCTTTGCCAAAGGCGAAGTGATAGCCAGAATCGAAAAGGGCGGCCCGAAGGCCGCCCCACGCGATCTGAACGGTCGAGGGTCCGTTCAGTTGCAAATCCGACGGGTCCGCAGGAACACGTCACCGGTAAACTGGTCAACCTGCTGGACCTGCACGAGCTGGCAGCGCTGGCTGCGGAAGGCATAGACGTCGCGGGCGGCGTCCGAGACATCGACGTGGCGCACGGCGCGACGACGATGAACCACAACGGGCTGCTCATCATAGTCCTGAACAAAGCCCTGCTGAACATAGCCCGGGTGTGCATAGGCCTGCGGCGCATAGTACTGCGGGGCCTGCTGATAGACCGGACCACCATAACCGGGGTGGACGTAGCCAGGGTGAGCATAGGCCTGATTGCGATTTCCCTCGGCAATGGCACCGGCGATCAACGCACCAGCGGCAAGGCCAAAGATGCCTGCGGCGAGAGCTGCACCGCCATTGTTGCGCGGACGCGCTTCAGCGGCATTTGGAACAGCAACGGCAATCACGGCGGCGGCGGCAACGGCTGCAGTCAGAAGCTTGTTCATTTGGCCCTCCTCATGGGGCGCTGGAACCCTTGTCCTCGATCCGCTCGCGGGTCCCTCGGCGAACGTTGTCGTGGTTATAGGGTGGCCGGCCTGAGGCGATCCTGAAGCGCGCGTTCAGACTGCGTTCACCACAAAAAGCCGGGCGAGATCTTGGCTGCCACAAACGCAAACGGCGCCCCTGAGGGCGCCGCTCGTGAGAGGACCGAGGCGAAGCGAAACGCCCCTCGCCTACCCTTTCAACGGAACGCGAGGAACACTCGCGCCTGCGCGAACGACGGGCTTTGGCCGCTTCTTCGGGCGCGCGCCCGTGGCGTAGGTCTTGCGCTTCTTGGCCGCCTTCTTTTCCGGTACCGGTTCGGGCTTGGGCAGCGCCAGGCCTGTCGGGTATTCGAACTCAAGGCTGACAACGCCCGCATCATCGGTCTTGGTGACGACACGCACGGTTCCGCCGTTCTTCAGGCGACCGAACAAGACCTCTTCAGCCAGCGGCTTCTTGATGTGTTCCTGAATGACACGCGCCAAGGGACGCGCGCCCATCCGGTCATCATAGCCCTTCTCACCCAGCCAATCGCCGGCGGCCTCGGAGAGTTCGATCACGACGCCACGATCAGACAGCTGCGCCTCGAGCTGGAAGATGAACTTGTCGACCACGCTGCGCACAACGCTGCGCGGCAAGGAAGCAAACGGTACAATCGCATCCAGACGGTTGCGGAACTCCGGCGTGAACATCTTGTTGATCGCGTCCGTATCGTCGCCGGTGCGCTTTGTCGAACCAAAGCCAATGGCTGCGCGCGCCGCATCTGACGCGCCGGCATTGGTGGTCATGATCACGATCGTGTTGCGGAAATCGACCTGCTTGCCGTTGTTATCGGTCAGCTTGCCGTGGTCCATGACCTGCAACAGGATGTTGTAGATATCCTGATGTGCCTTCTCGATTTCATCGAGCAGCAGCACGGAGTAGGGATTTTGATCAACGCCATCGGTCAGAAGACCGCCCTGATCAAAGCCGACATAGCCCGGAGGCGCACCGATCAGACGCGAGATCGTGTGGCGCTCCATATACTCGGACATGTCAAAACGCAGGAACGGCATGCCCATGACTTCGGCAAGGCGCTTGGCAACTTCGGTTTTGCCAACGCCTGTCGGGCCGGAGAACAGGTAGCAGCCAATCGGCTTTTCCGGTTCGCGCAGGCCAGCCCTTGCGAGCTTGATCGAGGCTGAAAGCGACTGGATTGCCGCGTCCTGGCCGAACACAAGCCGCTTCAGGTTGGTCTCGAGATGGAGCAAGACTTCCGCATCGTCTGCCGAAACGGTTTTGGGCGGAATCCGCGCCATGGTCGCGACAACGCTTTCGACCTCCTTGACGGTGATCGTCTTCTTTCGCTTCGAGGGCGGGAGCAGCATCTGGGCTGCGCCGGTCTCATCGATGATGTCGATGGCCTTGTCGGGAAGCTTGCGGTCATGGATGTAGCGGGCCGACAGTTCGACCGCCGACTTGATCGCCTCTTCCGTGTAGCGGACCTTGTGGAACTCCTCGAAATAAGGCTTCAGCCCCTTCATGATCTCGATCGCGTCCGGCACGCTCGGCTCGTTGATGTCGATCTTCTGGAAACGGCGCACAAGAGCGCGGTCCTTTTCGAAGTACTGGCGATATTCCTTGTAGGTCGTCGAACCCACGCAGCGGATCGCGCCAGACGACAAAGCGGGCTTGAGAAGGTTTGAAGCGTCCATCGCGCCGCCGGAGGTCGCGCCAGCGCCGATGACCGTGTGGATCTCGTCGATGAACATGATCGCGCCTGGCGTCTGTTCGATCTCTTTCACGACCTGCTTCAGCCGCTCTTCAAAGTCGCCACGGTATCGCGTGCCGGCCAGCAGCGTTCCCATGTCGAGCGCATAGACGGTTGCGTTCAGCAGCACCTCGGGCACTTCACCCATGACGATGCGCCGCGCCAGACCCTCAACGATGGCTGTCTTGCCAACACCCGGATCACCGACATAGAGCGGATTATTCTTCGAGCGCCGGCACAGGATCTGGATCGTCCGGCTGATTTCGACATCGCGCCCGATCAACGGATCGATCTTGCCTTCCTTGGCCTTGCGGTTGAGGTTGATGCAGTAGGCTTCGAGCGCATCCTGCTTCTTCTTCTGTCCAGCCGGGCCCGGCTCCTCATTGGGAGCCTTGTCATCGCGCTCTTCCTCTGACCCGCGCGGCAGCTTCGGCTGGTTCATGTCCGGCCGCTTGGCAATGCCATGCGAGACATAGTTGACCGCGTCATAGCGGGTCATGTCCTGCTCCTGCAGGAAGTAGGCGGCGTGGCTTTCGCGCTCGGCAAAAATGGCGATCAGAACGTTTGCGCCGGTCACTTCTTCACGACCCGACGACTGAACATGGATCACGGCACGCTGGATGACGCGCTGGAAACCGGCTGTCGGCTTCGCGTCTTCCTTCGATTCGGTGACCAGGTTCTCAAGTTCGGTGTCGACATAGTCGACGAGTTGCTTTCGCAAGAGCTCAACATCGACGTTGCAGGCCTTCATGACCGCAGCCGAGTCCTGGTCGTCGATGAGCGACAACAGCAAATGCTCAAGCGTCGCATACTCGTGGTGGCGCTCATTCGCAAAGGCCAGCGCGCGATGGAGGGCCTGTTCGAGGCTTCGCGAGAATGTCGGCACGATGTTCCTTTCCACCAGCGATGCTGGCGCTACTTCTTTTCCATAACGCACTGCAGCGGATGCTGGTGCTTGCGTGCGAAATCCATCACCTGCGTCACTTTGGTCTCGGCTATTTCATACGTGAAGACGCCACATTCCCCGACCCCATGCTGGTGAACGTGAAGCATGATGCGCGTCGCGTCTTCCCGACCTTTGTTGAAGAAACGCTGGAGCACATGAACGACAAACTCCATTGGCGTGTAGTCGTCATTCAAAAGGAGCACACG
>JAIYEB010000189.1 GCA_027487195.1 Hyphomicrobiales bacterium
GACCCGCCAGCAAACAGGACGATGAGCAGGATGGCGAACAAAAAGCCCGGAACGGCGTAGCCAACGACAATGACGGCCGATGTCCAGACATCAAAACGCGAGCCATCCCGCATGGCCTTCGAGATGCCGAGCGGGATCGCGATGATGTAGGTGAGCAGCGTCAGCCACAGCCCGAGCGAAATGGAGACGGGCAGCTTTTCTGCGATGAGGGTCAGGACTGGCGTGTCACGGAAGTAGCTCTTGCCGAAGTCGAAGCGAGCATAGTTCCAGATCATCAGCAGGAAGCGCTCATGGGCTGGCTTGTCGAAGCCGAACTGGGCTTCAAGCTGCCTGATGAACTGGGGATCAAGACCCTGCGCACCGCGATAGCGCGCGGCAGATGCGTCGGCGCCCCCGCTCGACAGGTCGTTGGCAGCGCCGCCACCGGCAAAGTCACCGCCCCCGCCGGAGATGCGTGACGTGGCGGACACGTCGGTTCCGGTCAACTGGGCAATCACGCGCTCGACGGGCCCGCCCGGCGCGAACTGAATCACAACGAACGAAACGAACATGATGCCGAGGAGCGTCGGGATCATCAAAAGCAGTCGTCGTGCAATGTAAGCGGCCATGTCTGTCCCTCAGTCGCTCACAATCCTTTACCGATTCGCCGCGCTTTGGCCTCGTCAATCCACCAGGTCTCGACGACACCGCGCGCAAACCGCGGCTTTGTCGTGGGTGAACCGAACACGTCCCAGTAGGCGAGCCAGTGGGTTCCCTTGTACCAGTGCGGCACCCAGGGGCGCATCGCGCGCAAGACGCGGTCAAGCGCGCTGATCGCGGTGTTGAGCGCTTCCCGGTTGGGGGCACGGATCGCAACTTCAATCAGCGCATCGATGGCAGGGCTCTTGATGCCAGCAATGTTGTTGGAGCCGGACGTATCTGCATCGGCTGATGAGAACATGCGACGCAGGCCTTCGCCCGGTGTCAGGCCAAGGCCGAACCGCTGTGACGTGACATCAAAGTCGAAGTCTTTCAGACGGTTTTGGTACTGCGCCGGATCGACGCGACGAATGCTGGCATTAATGCCAATCCGCTTCAGGTTTTCGACGAAGGGGAGTGTTATGCGCTCAAACGAGGCTTCAAAGTCGAGAAACTCGATCGACAGCCGCTCGCCGTTGCGAAGGCGGGCCTGACCGTTCTGCATTGTGACGCCAGCCTCGCGCAGCAGGTTTGAGGCGCGCCTGAGGTTGTTGCGGTCAGACCCGCTCCCATCCGACACGGGCGGGTCTGTTGCGGCCTGGAACACCTCGTCGGGGATCCGGCCACGAAATGGCTCAAGCAGGGCAAGTTCGGCTGGCGATGGCATGCCACGCGCCGCCATATCCGAGTTTTCAAAGAACGACTTGTTGCGCTCATAAAGGCCGAAGAAGATGTTTCGGTTCGTCCATTCATAGTCAAAGCACAGGCCAATCGCTTCGCGAACGCGTGGATCCTGAAACTTCGGGCGACGCATGTTGAAGAAATAGCCCTGCGCGCCGGAGGGGGTTTCGTCCCTGGTTTCCCGGCGCACGACGCGCGCGTCGCGAATGGCAGGAAAGTCATAGCCCTGCGCCCAGTCACGGGAGGTGAACTCCTCGCGAAACAGGAAGTCGCCGGACTTGAAGGCCTCAAACGCAACCGATCGATCGCGGAAGTACTCCACCCGCAGCCTGGCAAAGTTGTGCTGGCCGCGCATCAGCGGCACGCGCCAGCCCCACCAGTCCGCAACCCGCTCATACTCGATGAAACGACCCTGCTCGAAGCGGGCGACACGGTATGGCCCCGAACCAAGGGGAGCCTCCATCGTGGTCTGGTTGAACGGCCGGTTTCGATACCAGGCACGCGAGAAGATCGGCAGTCCGCCAACGGTTTGCGGTGCTTCGCGCGTGCGGGTTGCAGCAAAGCGCACGGTCAGCGCATCGGGGGCATCGACCGTTACCGTTTCGACATCGCGCAGCGCTGCGGACACAAGCGGATGGCCATCGCGCTTCAGTGTCGTGATCGACCAGGCGACATCGTCTGCGGTGAGCGGCGAGCCATCGTGAAAGGTCAGATCCGGGCGCAGCAGGAACTGAAAAACGCGCCGCTCCGCGTCATGGCGGATTGCGCGCGCCGCCAGGCCGTAGCTGGAATCCGGCTCGTCCTGTGCTGAATGGAGCAGCGTTGCGAAGGTTGTTTCAATCTGCAGCGCCGCATCACCCCGGAGGATGAAGGCGTTCAGCGAGTTGAAGGTCGCAAAATTCTGATTGTTCAGCCGCTGGCCCGGGACATGACTGAACATGCCGCCGACAGGGGCGTCGGGATTGACGTACTCGAAGTGGGGCGCGTTCGCCGGATATTTCAGCGCCCCGAAAATCGACAGGCCATGGGTCTCCGTCATGGCATCGCTGGCAATGGCTGGGCGCGTCAGCGGGGTGAGTGTTGCGCCTGCCGCCAGCGCAAGGAGCGTGCGCCGGGTTGTGCCCTGCCTCATGTCCGGCCTCCGACGCGGCGGGCCTTTTCGGCATCCCACCACCAGATCTCCGGAAAGCCCTCGTCATATGTCGGCAGTTCAGCCGGTCTGCCAAACCGGTCCCAGCGTGCGGTCCACATCCGTCCGAGCGTCCATTGTGGCACCACAAAATGGTTCCACAGCAACACACGGTCGAGCGCGTGCGTGGCCGCAACCAGATCGGCCCGGTCGGTCGCGAAGATCACGCGCTCGATCAAGGTGTCGATGGCCGGATCCTTGATGCCGACGACATTCTGCGAGCCCTCGCGGTCTGCGGCTTCAGAGCCCCAATACTCACGCTGCTCATTGCCAGGCGAAAGCGATTGGCCCCAACTCTGCACAATCACGTCGAAGTCGCGTGAGCGCAGCCGCGTGACATATTGCGAGGCCTCGACGACGCGGATCGACACCTCCATGCCCAATCGCTCCAGCGCCTGCCGGTAAGGCAGCGCAATGCGCTCGAACGCAGGCGAAACCAGCAGAATTTCAAAGCGGAAGGGTTCACCGGTGCGCTGGTCGACCAGTCGCCGGTCGCGGACGACAAAGCCGGCTGCCTGCAGAAGGCGGGCGGCCTCGCGCAGGTTGTTGCGCACAGCATCTGCCGTGCCGCCGACCGGGTTCACGAAGGGGCGGGTGAAGACCTCTTCGGGAACACGGTTTCGAACCGTTTCCAGGATCTCAAGCTCGCGTCCGGTGGGCAGACCTGAAGAGGCCAGTTCCGTGCCGTGAAAGTAGGACGAGATGCGGCTGTAGTAGCCATAGAACAGGCCCCGGTTGGCTTCCTCAAAATCGAAGGCGAAATTGCAGGCAAGCCGGACGCGCCAGTCGCGAAAGCGCGGACGACGTGTGTTGAACGCAAAGGACTGCATGACACCGCGATTGCGGATCGGGAATTCCTCGCGGACCACGCGGTTGTCGCGCATTGCCGGGAAATCATAGCCCGTTGCCCACAAAAGCGCGCGGTTTTCCTGGCGCCAGTCGTAGGTATCCGCCTTGAAGGCTTCGAGCGCGACGGTTTCGTCGCGAAACACCTCATAGCGGATCTCATCGAAATTGTGCTTGCCGAGCATGGTCGGGTGATTGAC
>JAIYEB010000192.1 GCA_027487195.1 Hyphomicrobiales bacterium
CATGACATCGCGCACCAGCGGCACGTGGCTGCCGGACAGGATCGACAGCCCAACGACATGGACGCTTTCTTCCAGCGCAGCATTGACGATCTGGGCCGGTGTCAGGCGAATGCCTTCATAGACCACCTCCATGCCGCAATCGCGGGCGCGCACAGCAATCTGCTCAGCACCGTTGGAATGGCCATCAAGGCCGGGCTTGCCGACCAGAAACTTGAGGCGACGGCCAAGCCGCGCTGACACCGCTTCAACGCTCTGGCGGATCGGCGCAAGTTCGCCGGCATCAACCCTCGCGGCACGGCCAACACCGGTTGGCGCGCGATACTGGCCAAAGGCCTGGCGAAGCGCCTCGCCCCATTCGCCGGTGGTGACGCCAGCCTTGGCGGCTTCAATCGAGGCTTCCATGATGTTTTCACGGCTGGCCGCAGCCTTGCGCAGGCGATCAAGCGCATTAGCGGCAGCTGCAGCATCGCGCTCAGCGCGCCACGCCACAAGGCGCGCGATCTGTTCGGCCTCAACGGCCGGATCGACGATCTCGATGGCGCCATCGCCAAGACCGGCCGGCGCCTCGGCGCTGTCGCGGTAGGCATTGACGCCGACCACGATCTGCGCGCCGCTTTCAATCGCCTCAAGGCGGCGGGTATTACTCTCGACGAGCTTCTGCTTCATGTAGGAGCTCTCGACAGCGGCAACTGCGCCACCCATCCGATCAATCAGATGAAGCTCCGACAGCGCCTCTTCCTTGAGGGCTGCAACCTTCTTTGCGATCTCGATGGAGCCGGTGAAGATGTCGCCATACTCCAGAATGTCAGTCTCGAAAGCGACGATCTGCTGCATGCGCAGCGACCATTGCTGATCCCAGGGGCGCGGCAACCCGAGCGCCTCGTTCCAGGCCGGAAGCTGCACGGCGCGCGCGCGCGCATCCTTTGACAACACAACCGCGAGCATCTCGATCAGAATGCGCGAGACATTGTTTTCAGGCTGCTGCTCGGTCAGCCCCAGGCTGTTGACCTGAACACCATAGCGAAAGCGCCGGTTCTTTGGGTCCTTCACCCCGTAACGCTCGGCCGTGATCTCATCCCAGAGCTCGACAAACGCGCGCATCTTGCAGATCTCGGTCACAAACCGCATGCCGGCATTCACGAAGAACGAAATCGAGCCGACAATGCGCTCGAACTCGGCCTCTTCAATCGCGCCGGAGGCTTTCACCGTATCGAGAACCGCAATCGCTGTGGCCAGCGCAAAGGCCAGCTCCTGCACCGGCGTCGCGCCCGCCTCCTGCAGATGGTAGCTGCAGACATTCATCGGGTTCCATTTCGGCATCACGCGGTTCGTGAAGCTGATCACATCGCTTGTCAGCCTGAGGGAGGGCTCGGGCGGAAAAATGTAGGTCCCGCGCGACAGATACTCCTTGATGATGTCGTTTTGCGTTGTGCCGGACAGGCTTGCGCGGGGCGCGCCCTGTTCATCAGCTGCGGCCACATAAAGCGCGAGAAGCCACGGCGCAGTGGCGTTGATCGTCATCGATGTGTTCGTTGTCGCGAGCGGAATCGCCTCGAACAGCTGGCGCATATCGCCGAGATGCGAGATCGGCACGCCGACCTTGCCAACCTCGCCACGCGCTAAGATGTGGTCGCTGTCATACCCGGTCTGGGTTGGCAGATCGAAGGCGACCGAAAGGCCGGTCTGCCCGCGCGCGAGATTGGCGCGGTACAGCGCATTCGACTTTGCCGCCGTCGAATGGCCGGCATAGGTGCGAAAGATCCAGGGTTTTTCACGTGTCGAGGGTTCGCTCATGATCAGCAGTGTCGCTGGTCATGGTGCGTTGCACAAGTCGCAGTTGGGCGGAGATGGGGTCGGGGGGAGCCTGAACGACCCGTATTCTATCTCTTGGCGAGCGTGGTGGTCGCCTCGGCCAAGGTGTCGAAGCCAAGACCTCATCGCGCGCCGAAATCCTCGGCAATGGATGCCATTCATTGACTTGTACGTCAAAAAGACGTACGATCATTCCCACTAAACGTCCACCAATGAGCCAGCCATGCGCGCATTCGATGATACCACCAGCGGGATTGACGAGCGCAGCAGCGAGCGGATGAACTTCCGCACCAAGCCGCGCATCAAGCGGGCGATCCAGCGGGCAGCAGCCCTGTCTGGCGTGGATGATTCCGTCTTCACCATGAACGCGGCCTATCGCTCGGCGCTGGAGACAATCGCTGCGCATGAGCAGACGACGCTGAAGCCCGTGGACCACGCCGCCTTCTTCGCGGCCCTCGATAACCCGCCTGAGCCCACAGCGAAGCTGCGAGAGGCTTTCGAGCGACATGAGCGGACGGTTGTCTCGAAGTGAGCGAGGCAGACGCGGCCAAGCCAACCATCGAACCCTTCGACCCCGAGCGCCATGACCGGGAGGGCTTTTCCTGTGGCGTTGAGCAGGTCGACAACTTCTTCAAGCGGACCGCCAACAAGCTCGCCAAGGCCGACAACCTCCGGGTCTTCGTCATGGTCGCGCCGGATGGCCCGGTGATCGGCTTCTACGCGCTCAACGCCCACGCCGTGAGCTTCGCGGACCTGCCGCCGAAGTTCGCCCGCACCCGGCCAAGCCACGGCAACATTCCAGCCGCCTACATCTCCATGATCGGCGTCGATCAGCGTTTCGCGGGCCGTGGTTATGGCGGCGATCTTCTGGTTGATGCCCTCAAGCGGATCGTGCGCGCTGCTGACGCCCTCTGGATCGCGGTCGTGATGCTCGACGTGCTGGACGACGGCGACGAAGGGCGCGTAGCCAAGCGGAAGACCCTCTACGAGGGCTACGGCTTCTCAGCCCTGCCGTCGAACCCGCTGCGGCTTTATCTTCCCGTGGCGACTGTGCGGGGCTTGACCCAGCCGACGTAGGGGCTCCGGCAGGAACAAACGACACACCCGGAAATCGGGTCAGCCACCTGCACGCATTCGGCGCTGAAAAGTCAGGAGATA
>JAIYEB010000057.1 GCA_027487195.1 Hyphomicrobiales bacterium
ATCGTGGATGCGATCGAGCACCTCGAGTGCGACCTCGTGCTTGTACTCCATGCCAACGATCTGCTTGCTCCGGGAGCCCTTGCGAGCCTTGCGCTCAAACGCCACGTCACCGACTCCCAGATCATTACTGGGCTCAGACAATTGTTTGATGCCGATGGGCCGGTCGGCGGCCATATCACGGCACTTGGCAGTGGTCCCCTTCGCCCGGAGATGCTCACGGACGGCGCAAACTCCGGCGTTCCCGTCCTGCCACACATTCCGGCAACCGCCTTTGACCGAAACCTCGTTCGCGGCAACCTGCTGTTCGCCGAGGCTGTGATAAATCCAGCGAAGCCCATCGGCTTCTGGCGGGACATGGCAGAGCGCCATGCATCGCTTGGCATCGCCGGCCGGCCAATCTGCAGCTCCAGCGTGGCCGAGGACAGCCTTGCCGTCGGGCGCGCCCTCTCGATTGGCGCCATCAACGACATCGGCTACGTCTGGGGTGCGGGTATCGCACACCGCCGCCTCATCGAGGCGATTCGCATCGCTGGCCATGCCGTCACCGTCGCAAAGCTGGCTGACGAAGCCTCTGCCTCCGAAGCTGAAGAGCGCGTCGAGTTTCCAAAGGCCGAAGCAAGTCTGATCGCTGCGGAGCCGGACTTCATTCTCACCGGCAATGTCCACAGTGCCACGCGCCAACTCGATCTGTTTCACCGGCTGCGCGATCATGCGCCGGTCGGGATGGTTCTGCATGACCTGTTCAGCATGACAGGTCGATGCATCTACCCTGACACCTACCCGCAACTGTGCATGAAGTATGAGACCGGGTGTGACAGCGGATGCCCCACGCCCCAGCAATATCCCTTCCTCGCACCGGACAAGATCGCGACGGCCCACCGTGGCAAGCGCGCACTTTACACGCGCAAGGATCCGCCGGTCCTTCTCGCCAATTCCGCCTGGACCGCGCACATGGCCAACGTCCTTGGCCCGCGAGATCGGACAGCTCCGATCGAGCAGATCCGTCTTGCGTTTCCGACGCAAACCTTCCGTCCGTTTGACCGCAAGACCGTGCGCGCCGAGCTTGGATTGCCGGCTGACCACATCATCATTGCGTTTGCAGCGGTCATTGCGGATGCGCCGCTGAAGGGCCTTGCAGACCTGCTCATGGCTTTGAAAAAGCTGGCTGCGCCCAACATTACCTTTGCTGCCATCGGACGCATCAACGACCCCGGGAAGTATGCTTTGCCGGGAAACATGATCATGGCTGGCACAATCAGCGATGAAAACGTCATGGCAAAGTGGTTTGCCGCTGCCGACATCTACGTCACCGCAAGCCGGATGGAGACGCTCGGTCAAACGCCGATCGAGGCCGCGCTCTGTGGCACGCCGACTGTTGCCTATGCATTCTCGGGTCTGAAGGACTCCGTGGTGAATGGAATTTCCGGGCTGCATGTCCAGCCCACGGCCGACGCGCTCTTCGAGGGCCTGAAGCGACTGGCCGAGGACGCAGAACTCAGGGCCAATCTTGGCATGTGGGGCCGGCTCTTGATGGAGGCTCGCTACTCGCACGTCGCGTCCTATCAGCGGCTGCATCAGATCTTCCAGGCGCAGGGGGTCGTGGCGCCGCACAAGGGCGGGGTCGGCATACAGTTTACGCCGGTTGTTGCGCGGGTCTGGTCGTACTCGGCTGACCCGGACGTCGAGGTTACCGTCAACATGACCAATTCGGATTCGGGCATGATGCAGGTCATGCGCAGAGCCAAACGGCTGGTGTTTGGCGACAGTCAACCGCCATGGCTGCGCTCAGCCAGAAAACTTGCGGATCAAGCAAGGCGCGCGCTGAAGGGAAAGCAGGCGCAATGACCGCGCTTCTGGTCGACCACAGCCACGTACGCGGCCATGCAACCGGCATCGAGCGTTATGCCATTGATCAGTTCTCGCAAGCGGCTCTACCGGATCATGAGGTGATCGAAGTCAAGGCTTCGTCGATCATTGACATGATCCGCGTTCAGCAGATCGGGCTGCCCTTCAGGGTTTTGCGAGACAGGCCTGCGCTTGCGCTGTTTCCGGGATTTCCGCCCTCGCCGCTCGCCTTGGCGGTTCTTGGAAAACGCGCGATCGTCTTCGTGCATGACCTGTTCGCCCTGGAGCGCTGGGGCGAGCTGAACATGAAGGCGAAGTTCTATACGAGCCCGCAGTTCTGGCTGGCCATCAAGACCGCGCGCTCGTTCCTGGTCAATTCAGCCTACACGCGGGAGCGCCTGCGCACTGTCTGCCGGGCAGATGCCGAGATTGGCCTCTACCGTGCCGTGATCGATGATCGCTTCGGGCTTTCGGGCCTTGAGCGGCCTGCAGCATGGAGCCCGGATCGAGCGCTTCGCTTTGTCACCGTTGGAACTGTTGAGCCACGCAAGAACAACCCGGGCGCCATTGCAATCGTGCGCGCGTTGAATTCCAACGGCATCAAGGCGCAGCTTGACGTCATAGGACGGGTCGGGTGGGGAGATCACTCCTACATCGAGGCTGCGCGCGATATTGCGACCTTCCACGGCTTTCTGCCGGAAGAAGAAGGGCGCGCGCTGATTTCATCCGCGGATTTCTACCTCTGCGCCTCGCACGATGAGGGACTTGGTCTTCCACTGCTGGAAGTCCAGCATGGGGGCCTTCCAGTGATTGCGCCTGATCGCGCGCCATTCACGGAAACGATGAGGGCTGGAGCGCTTCTGGTCGATGTTTCAAAGCCAGAAGACGCTGCGGCTGCCATCGCAGGGGCATTGCAGACGCCGGGTCGCCTGGCGCAACTCTCAGGGGAAGCGGCGATCAATGTCGCGCGCTGGAACAGCGATGCGCTTTCAGATCGCGCCGCATTCCGCACGCTGATGGAGCGCGCCGGTGTCAGCCGGCGCAACGCCTGACGAAATCTCGACCGGGAAGGCGTCTCCGCCGGCGCCTGTCCTGCAGTCCGGCTCTAGAGCGCGTTTCGTTTTGATGGACCCAAAACGGCGCTCTAAGCCTCTGATTTATCGTTCGCTTTTCTGCAAAGCCGGCTTCCGCTTTTGCGCAACGTGCTCTAACCAAGCACGCGTTCGGCTTCGGCCACAGCACAGAAGACATGGTAGAATGTCGAGGCTGGCATGTAGTCGACAAGCAAGCGCCCATCGGGGCTGAAATGGTCGCGCCAGCCGCCGGCAACCGTTCCGGCAAGGTAGGTGTCAAGCAGCCGGGAGGCAGCAGCTGCACAGCGTGCATCCGCTTCCGGCCTGCCCTCTTCGGCTTCAACGAGGTTGGCTTTCAGACATTCCGTGTGCGGCCAGGCGCGACGCGATGCCTTGGCCACAGTGCCATCGGCGTTCACCTCATCGACAACAAAGCCCTGAGCATCCCAACCAAATCGATCAGCATGGGCATAGAGCGCGTCGGCATGCGGGCCAACACGGCGGCCAGACAGACGCTCGAAGTGGCGCATGAGCCAGATCCACTCATAGTGGTGTCCGGGTTCGCGCAGCGGACCTGCGGCAGTCCGGAGTTCGGCTAGATCCTGATCAAGATACTCGATCAACGATCCGGTTTGCGTATCGAAGAAACGGCTGGTGAACAGGCCGAAAATCTCGGCTCCGCGCGCGAGATAGCGCGCGTCCCCGGTTGCCTGATGGAGCGCGATCATCGCCTCGAAGAGATGCATGTGCGGATTTTGACGCCGGATGTCGTCCGAAGCTGGAAGCCCCTCGCCAAATCCACCGCGCAGTTCGGCGACCTGTTCGTCGAGGAAGGCCAGGAGTTCATCCGCTGCAGACAGGGCCTGCGTGTCCCGTGTCAGCCTGTAGTACCAGGCCAGGGCAAACAGCACGAAGGCATGCGCATAGGTCTCGCGCGCGGGGTTTGCGATGCTCCCATCGGGTGCCAGCGAGAAGACGTAGCCAGGCTTGCCATCGGGAGAGCGAAACCTCGTCAGCAACAGCTCAACCGCATCTGCAGCCAAGGCCTTGCCATCATACCAGCCGAGCAGATGAGCCTGAGCGTAGACGTAGGTCTGCCGCGCCTGCACGGTCGCACGCCGCGCGACATTGGTAATCGGTGTTCCGTCGAGCGAAAGCCGCTCATGGAACCCACCTCTGAGTGTGTCGCGTCCGGCCTTCGCCCAGAGCGGCAGGGCGTGGTCAATCGACCAACTCCTAAGCCGGGGGTAAAGCGCGCGCATCTGCGGCATCACAGGCGCCTGGCCACGTGTGCGCAGGTGAGAAGATGCCATCATGTCCTTGCTCCCGGCACCTGGCGTTGCGGCATTGAATGGACAACGCGCTCGACAAACTGGTCAAGGTCACCGCCTTCAAACAGAAGACCCATGACACCCGCACCCGCCGCGGCATCAAGGTCTGACTGCTTGTCGCCAATCAGGAATGAGCGCGAGACATCGATGGAGTGGTCCTGAATGGCGCGCAGCAGCATTCCCGGTTGTGGCTTTCTGTCGGGATGGTTCATGCGGTAGGCCTTGACCACGCCATCGGGATGAAATGGGCAGTGGTAGAACCGATCAATGTAGGCCCCCTCTGCTGCGAGTCTGTCGCGCATATGGGCGTGGAAAACATGGACCGCAGCTTCATCATAATGGCCGTGTGCGACACCGGCCTGATTGGTAACAACAATGACCCTGTAGCCTGCATCATTGAGCCGGCGAATTGCGAAAGGCGCGTTCTGAACAAAGCGGAGATCTTCCGGACGATATGTGTAGCCACTGTCGACATTGATGACACCATCCCGATCCAGAAATGCGGCCGGGCGGCGATCAACCACTGGGAGTTCCAGGCGCCCGAGCGCCAAGGATTCAGGGATGCCGATGTCGAGAAAATACCCGTCCTGAACGACGCCCGACATGCGACGCTCGGCGGCGAGGGAGGGAAACACATCCGCCTCGATCGAGCATGGGACATGGTCAATTCGCTGCAGAATGGCGCGCGTCAACACGTAGATGCCGCCATTGATCAAGCCTGGGCGGGCATTGCCGGGTCTCTTTTCGACAAACTGCGTGACCGTTGTCCCTTGAAGTACGACGGAGCCGTAGCGGCTGACATCGTCAACCTCACGCAAGGCCATCAGGGCCGGCATGTCCTCGCGCTCGGCCGCATGCGTCAGTGCGCGCAGATTGACGTCGAAGTAGGAGTCGCCGTTCATCAGGACAAAGCGCGCGTCGAGCAGATGCGAGGCCTCGACCAATGCGCCCCCGGTCCCCAGCGGCTCGCGCTCGATCACAACCCGGATGTGCGCGCCCATGATCTGCCGATCATGGAACCGCTCGGCGATCTGGTCGCCGAAGTGGCCTGCGAGAAGCAGGATATCCGTAAAGCCCTGACGGGCGACATTCTCGATCAGCAGATCGAGAAATGTGCGGCCAGCCACGATCTCCATCAATGGCTTTGGCGTCGCGCTCGTTGCAGACCCGAGCCGGGTGCCCTTGCCCCCGACCAAAATTGCGGCCTGTACGACCCGAGTGGACGTCATTGAGTGCAGCCCTAGACTTAGTGCATTCATTGATATGGTGTCCGGACTCGTTGTTTCAATTCCAGGTTGCGTCAAAGGCCCGTTGCCCAAGCCTCCGCACCTTCGCTCGTGAACTGCACTGTTGTGGCCTCGGCGCCGGAGGCATTCAGCGCCGAGATCAGCCGATAGCGTTGCTCAGGATCACAGATAAACATTAAGAACCCACCGCCACCGGCACCCGAAACCTTGCCCGCGATTGCGCCATTCGCCATGCCAAGGCTCCAAACGGCTTCAATATGCTCGTTTGAAACGGCTGCCGCGGTGCGCTTCTTTGACTGCCACGAGCGGTTCAACACTTCGGCAATGCCTGCAATGTTGCCGTAGAGCAGCGCCTGCTTCATCTCGATCGCATCGGCCTTGAGCTCGTGCATGGCATCGACGGTCTTGTCGGACGCTGATGCGATGCCCTTGACCTGTTCGCGAATGATCGTGTCGCTTTCGCGCGAGCGCCCCGTGAAACACGTCACCAGCGAAGCCTCGAGCTCGTTGATGTAGGCCCGTTCAACGCGCAGAGGGTTCACGATCACCTTGTCGTTCGGCAGAAACTCCATGAAGTTGATGCCGCCAAAGGATGCCGCATACTGATCCTGCCGGCCTCCAGCGAGGCCAAGATCGATCCGCTCGATCTCGAATGCCAGCCGAGCCACATCATAGCGTCCAAGCGGCAGGTCGAAGGCCTGACGATAGGCCTCAACAAGCGCAACAACGAGCGCAGATGAAGAGCCAAGACCCGAGCCTGCGGGTGCTTCAACAGTCGTCGTCACTGTGATCGCCGCAAGACGACCCTTCATGTAGTCGCGGGCGATACGGTTGAATACGGCGCGATGCAGAATGAGCCCTTCATGCGTCGGGAGCTCACTTGCCAATGGCAGAATGTCTTCCTTGTTCACGTCATGGGCGCGAAACACGACGCGATGATCATCGCGAAACGTCAGATGGGCATAGGCATAGCGTCCGATCGTGGCGTTCAGCACAGCGCCGCCATGTTCATCGCAATAGGGCGACAGATCGGTACCACCGCCGGCAAGCCCAAGGCGCAGCGGCGCGCGCGAGCGCACACCAATGCGCGCCGATGTGCGTTCAGACCTGAGCGAAGGCGTACTGATGGCTGCCAAGGCGATCTTCTTGTCCCGGCGATGGCCGGGTGTTTCGAGTGTGAGTATCATCTTTGCCCCCTCGGACGCTGACGTCCAGTTCCCTTGTCGCAGGAGACAATGCGGGGTGAGGCTCGAAAGGACGCTCAAAAAAATGCGTCAAATTTTATCGACTTGCCGAAAAACTTGAACGTTCAACTGGCAGACGGTCGCAAGGCAGCGCTGCCGCGCGCGCGCCAGCGCCGACGCACTTCTCCGAGCATCGTCCCATCTGCAATCGCGCGCCGCATCAGGACATAGACATGCCCCTTGAGGGATGAAGCCGAGAGATGATCGACGAGAAATGTCTCATTTGTTCGCCAGACCCGCTTCCAGGGTTCGGCGCCGATACCAAGGTCCAGGGCGTCCTTGCCCTCGGCACGGTAGTGATGAATGTTTTGCAGGAGCAGCAGCGACCCGCACGACATTTTCGCAAAGCGCGGACGATCATCCGCCATCAGAATGTAATAGACGCGGTTTGACAGCGCGTAGCCCAGATGCGCGGCACCAATGTCGCCATCGATCCGAAGCACTGACATGCACCCAAGCCCGCTGGCGAGCCCTTCCGTTGAGATCTGGCGGAAAAAGGCCTTGATCCCCGGAAACGCCAACGCGTCGACCCCAACCGTCGCCAGATATTGCTTGCTCTTGTGCTCGAACAAGAAATCCACGACGCCTGCAACGGTCGACGGGTCTGGAGCAAACTCGAACGTGACAGCGCTTCTTTTCTCAGCCTGGCTGAGCTTGCGCTCCATCTGGCCAAGGACTGGCCTGCGCTCTGGATCGCTGGCGTAAGTCTCTTCGGACTGAACCAGAGAGATGGCGCTGCCGAGGTTTCGCGATGGCCGGTTGGGAAGAGCCGCCAATGGATTGGCTGATGCGTTGAGGATCACGGGCATGTGGCGCAGGTCGATTGCATCAACGCCTCCAATGGCACGCGTGATGGCCCTGAGGATGCGCGGAACCTCGTCGACCCGAGGGGCTCCGGTTCTTGACAGGATCGGCGCGTTGAAGTCCGAGACGCCACCGTCCATGAACCTGAGGATGCGCGCGCCGGCATGTTTTTCAATGCAGAGCGGCAGGAGCATCACCGGATCACCCGCCCGGCTGACAATGATGAGCTTTGGTTGAGCCGAGCGCGCCTTGCCAATGGTTTCGACCCAGATGGAAATGAACTCGCGGGTCTGGAAGACGTGCATGTCCCATTGAGCCGCGTCGGCAACGCCTGGCCAGCAAATGCTGTCGAGGTCGTCCATGCCATGAACGACAATATCCAGGGAAATTCCAAGCATGACCGCTCGACGGGTTTGATCGTTCAGATCGACTTTGTGGGCACGTTAGACCTAACGCGTTGCGCTTCAGTAAACTGATCAGCCCGTCGATTGAACAGTTTACGAGCAGGCTCCTCAATAAATCGATATGTCACGGCGGACAGGGCAACGACCAGCGCAACGAAAGCAACCAATATGGCATCGTTGGCAAGCCTGCTCCCGACATCAACTCCGAAGTGGCTCTCGGTCCCGTGCTGGATCTGCACCATGAACGACACCGACGGCAGGAGGCGATCAACAAACCTCAGGACGTAGGTGGTTATTTCGCCGACAAACAGCGCGATCATGTAGATGGAGTAGGACCAGGCCCCAAGAGCCTGAACGGGCGCAGTCGACAGAATCCGGGATGCTGGTCCGGCTTCAAAGGCAAACACCCAGACAACCAGGGCAAACAAAACCGGGGCGGCGAATGACAAGGGTCCTGTGTCGGCCATTGTGACGAAGGCCACCACCACGATGACGAGCAGAACTTCTGCCGCTGCCAGGACAGGCCTAGATGGCGGGTTGCTCTTGGCCCGCAGATAGGCCTCGTATGTCAGGACGCCAGCAAAGAACCCGGCGATGCACCGCGGAAAGCCATAGGTATGCGCCACATTCATGCCGGTGCTTGAGAATGCGATAACGGTGGCAAGACCACCGAGCACCAGGAGCGCGGAAATGAGCGTTTTCCGGTTGGGCGCAAGGGAAACCACAAGCGCAAAGATCATGTAGGTCCAGAGCTCGGTTGAAATCGACCAGCTCGGCGTGTTCCACCCACCAGGCCCGGAAAAGCCAAGCGAATGGATCAGCAAGAGATTCTCGAGGATGGTATGGGGCGCACGGCGTTCGGTGAACGCGTCAGCGCCACCAAGCCATCGCGGCATCTCAATGCAGACAACGTAGAGGAGCAGCATGAAGGCGTGAAGCGGCCATACGCGTCCAAACCGCTTGATGGCAAAAGCCAGGACCGATGTGCGGTCCACGAGCTTCTGGCCATAGGTATGCGCAATGACAAACCCGGACAGAACGAAAAAGAAGTCGACGAAGAGATAGGTGTTGCGCACGAACGGCGCAAAAGTCAGGGAGCCGTTCGATTCGAACCTGATGAAGACCAGCGAAAGCGCCGCAATCCCGCGCCAGCCATCCAGCACAGAGAAACGAATTCCCGCGTTCGGGTCGTTCATATCATCGCCCCAAGAAGCTTGGTGAGCACGCCTAGTATACGAAAGGTTGAATACAGTTTTGCACTAAGCCGCTACTGCTGTCGATGGCTGTGCAAGGCCAAGCCGCTGGACCGCCGAGGACATTGGTGCGATCTCAATCCCGGCTTCGATGACGGCAGCCACGGTCCGCGACAAGAGCGCGGGCGAGCAGCCCATGTAGGTTGGGTCCTCGGTGACGTCATGGGTGTAGAACACAACCCATGCGTTTGTGCGCTTGGCTTCTGCAAGGGTGGCTGCAAGCTTCTCAGGCGTCAGGGTGGCGTCGTAGCATTCGACAACGAGCACCATCCCAAGATCAACAGACTGGATGTTCAACCCTTCGTAGATGGAGCGACAGCTGACGAATCGCTCCTGCAGATAGCGCTTCTGTGCATAGCCGAGATCGCCAAAGGGGTAGCAGAAACTCGGGAGCCGAATCGACGGCCCACAGATTCGCATGAGGTTCGTGGCGTTGCGGTCGCACTCAAAGGCCAGTTCGCGCACGCTGAGCGTGTGCACATTTACGTGACTGAAGGTGTGGCAGCCGATCTCGTGGCCGCTTGTATGGAGGTCAGCGACCTGCGCCTCTGAAATCACCTGCCAGTACGTGTCTTGAGTTCCACATGTGCCGCTTGCGATGTAAAAAGTACCCTTCACGCCATGGGAATCGAGCACGTGCGCACCGTTTGTGTGGGCGGATGCAGGAACGTCATCGAACGTGAAACTGGCCATGGGCCGCGGTGTTGCCATGGAAACGGAGCGACTCTTCTCCTGCTTGGCGAGGAAACGGGTCAGCTTCCTGCCAAGGCTCGTCGAAAATCGCTTGCGAAACGGGTCGTCCATACCGTCCTCCACCAAAGGAGAGATTACTCTATTCACGCCGCGTACACTTTTGGTTAATTGTAATGCGCGGCGTTCGGTTTGTTGGATTTCCGACAGGCTATAGGAGTTCAGTTGATGCGGTCGGGGTCCTCCCCTCACGATCGACGGCGGCGCGTCAAAAGACAGCTGGCCTATCCTGCACCACGCTCGCGCCGCGGTTTTGCTCATGGGCAGGACCCGGCTGCAGTGTCCCGCTCTGGCACAGCGGCGACTGGCACAAACCTCGCACACCTGGAAGCCCGGGATGGGACCGTGGGGGCTGCAAACGCACCCACATCGGTCCCGGCAATGGGAGCGTCACCAGCGCTCTCGACAGTGTGGGCTGGGCATATGTCGACATTCGAACGATTGGACCATGACGGCGACGCGATCCGGATCGGTCGCGGGTCAATCCCGTGGCGTGTGTTCACAGCCGTTCCTGTCCTGCTCGACATCCTAGTTGTGACTGCAACTTCTGTCATATTCGCGCTTGTCTATCACCATTGGCGCTACCACACCTCAGGGGATGTGCTCAGCTACCTGCTGATCGGCGGCCTGATCAGCCTGTTCTTTGTCGTTCCCAACCTTGTCCAGCGCCAGTATCAGATCGCAGCGTTCACCACGTTGCCGCGCAAGATCGGCGGCGCATTCCTGATCTGGAACATGGCGTTCCTGTATGCGACGGCCACGATCTTCCTGCTCAAGGCCGGGGACGAACTGTCTCGCGTCACCGTGCTTGGGACATATGTTTTCGGGTTCATTGCGATCATTGCTGCCCGGACCGTTCTCGGTAAGCTCATCGTACGGCTCATGAAGACCGGCGTCATTGCTGGCCGCCGTGTGCTGTTGTTTGGGGTTGAATCCGAGGTCATGCGCTTTGCCAGGACCTATCAGCCCTGGAACCATGGCATTCAGGTCGTCGGCATGACCACCCTGACGCGGCCTTCAGATCATGACAGCCTGTCGCATATGATACGAGGCGAAAATCTCGATCTTGACCTTGAACGCGCAGTCGCGACGGCGCGCGCCCTGCAGCCAGATGATGTATTTGTCATCGTGCCGTGGGCGGATGTCGATACGATCGAAAAGACTCTCGATTCGTTCATGAATACCCCTGTTTCGATCCATCTCGCGCCGGAACGCATCCTGGATCGGTATACGGACATGCGGATTTCGCGCGTCGGGAACATGGTGAGCCTGAACCTGGCTCGCCCGCCGCTGAACTTGTTCGAGATCGGCCTGAAAAGGGCCATGGATCTGGTCGGCGCCATCGTTGGCATGATCCTGCTCGCGCCTTTCCTGCTGCTGGTTGCTCTTGCAATCAAGCTCGAGAGCAAGGGCCCTGTCCTGTTCCGCCAGACGCGATACGGCTTCAATCAGCGTCCGTTCAATGTCTACAAATTCCGCTCCATGTGCACGCTCGACAATGGAGCTCATGTGCCGCAGGCGACCGCCAATGATCCGCGGATCACGCGTGTCGGCCGCTTTATCCGGCGCTGGAACATTGATGAGCTGCCTCAGCTCTTGAACGTCCTGACTGGTGAGATGTCGCTTGTCGGGCCGCGCCCACATGCGGTCGCCCACAATCGCTCATTTGAGCGCCGGATTGCGCTCTACGCACGCCGCCACAATGTGAAGCCCGGGATCACCGGCTGGGCACAGGTCAATGGCTGGCGCGGCGAGACCGATACCGAGGCGAAGATGCAGGGACGCGTCGAACACGACCTGTACTACATCGACAACTGGACGCTCTGGTTTGACGTCCGAATCCTGATCCTGACGCTCGTGTCGCCCAAGGCCTATGAAAACGCCCGCTGACGCGCGGCAAGCACACGGTCATTGCCACCGAGATCCTTCGTCAACTCGGGGGCGGCGAAACCTGTGCGTGTGAGAATTTGGCTGACAGACTGCGCCTGGGTCTCGCCGATTTCGAGAACCAGCCACCCCCCCGGCTTCAGGAGCCTGATCGCTTCTTGAGCTATCAAGGGGTAAGGCCCCAGGCCATCTTCACCACCGTCAAGCGCGCGGGCTGGATCAAACATGCGGACCTCGCGCTCGAGCGTTCCG
>JAIYEB010000233.1 GCA_027487195.1 Hyphomicrobiales bacterium
GCCCAACTCCTTGCAACGCGCGATGGCGCTCCGCAGACGCGTGCAAAGCGCCGCGGCAGCGTCGAAGAAGCGCTCGCAGCCTATGCCGCCGGCCCATTCCGCACCACGATCGGACTGACCAGAGCTGTTGCCTGAAGCGGCTTGCCCAGGAACATGAACTGGGCCCGACGCCGCTACCGCTAGTACCCGATGGCCAGGCCATCCTTGCGATGGTCAGAGCCGCCGCACAGCACGCCATTCCTGGCATCCACCGTGATCACCTGCCCGCCGCCGATCGCTGGCAATGGCATGACAATCTTGTGCCCGCGGCGCGCCAGTCCCAGCATGGTCTCGGCCGGCACCGTTCGTTCCAGCGTGATGGCATCGCCGAGGAAGAACCCGCGCGGACAATCGAGAGCCGCTTGCGGGTCCATGCCATAATCGAGCATGTTCGACAGCACATGGGCGTGTCCGCAGGCCTGATAGGGCCCACCCATGACGCCATAGCTCGAGTAAAGCTCGTCGCCATCCAGCACCATTCCCGGAATGATCGTGTGCAACGGACGCTTGCCCGGACCAATCGCATTGGGGTGGCCGGGGATGACGCGAAACGCATGGCCACGGTTTTGCAGGACCAGCCCGGTTTTCTCCGTGACGATGCCAGCACCCCAAGGGGAGAACACCGAACAGATGAAAGAGACGGCCATACCGTCCGCATCAATGATCGAGAAATAGACCGTGTGCGTGCCGGGCTCGGGGGCCGCGAGAGCCGCCGGATCGATGCGACGATCCGGCGAGATCAGCCCCGCCAGTCCGCGGCCATAGTCCTTGGAACCAAGACGGGCGGCTTCAACGGGCATGGACGCTGGCTCGGAAATGAACTGGTCGCGTGCATCATATCCCAGGCGGGCAGCTTCGAGCTCGAAATGGAACCTCTCGGGCGAAACAGGCCCCATCTCCGCAATGTTCGCGGTTTCGAGAATGTTCAAAATGATATGCGCCGCCAGCCCCTGCGCGTTCGGTGGGATCTGAACGATGCTCTTGCCGCGATAGGTGTTGGTGAGCGGCGTTACCCACTCGCCACGATGGCTGGCGAAGTCGTCGAGCGTCAGATGGCTTCCAAGCGCGCGCGCCGTGTTGACGATGTCCTCGCCAACCTCGCCCTCATACATGACGCGGGCCCCAAACCGGGCGATCTTGCGATAGGTCTCGGCAAGGGCTGGATGGCGATGCACCTCGCCCACACCCGGCACCTGGCCAGAGCGGGTATAGTGTGTGCGAAATCCGGGACTTGCCATGGCTCCAGGCGCAAAGACGGCCCAATCGTGCGCCGAGCGCCCGGCAACCACGTGTCCATTCTCTGCAAGTTCAATGGCGCGGGCGAGCACGCGGTCAAAGCCAAAGCGCCCGTGGCGATCGAGCAATGCCGCCCATGCATCGACGGCACCCGGCACAGTGACCGCGTGGACGTTTCGTTCCGGGATCGACGCAAAACCGTTGTCGCGATACCAGTCAACATTCGCTGCGGCCGCCGCACGCCCGGAACCATTGTAGCCCTCGACCGGCTTTCCCTTGGGCTTCACCAGAAAAAAGCAGTCGCCCGCCGGCGAAACCTGATGCGGCTCGACAACGCACAGGACCGAGACAGCCGTGATCGCCGCATCCGCTGCTGTGCCCCCGGACCTTAGCGTCGACAGCGCGGCTTCAGACGCGATCGCGTGTGACGTCGCAACCATTGCGCGGGTGCCATAGACGGCGGAGCGGCCGGGTTGTTGAAAGTCGCGGGGCATGCGGAAGTCACGAGCCATGATTTGCACCATACTGTTTCGCTGCTGTGCGCTCTATCAGCCAGAGCCCCGGGCGTGCTAGCGCATCTCGAGCAAAGGTCCAACCGGAGAACAAATATGCTTACACTTAAAGCTGCCCAGACAATCATGGATGCGGCCGTTGCGTACGCGCTCGAGCACAAGATGAAGCCCCTCGGGCTGGTCATCGTCGATCAGCGCGGCGCGGTGCGCCTTGCGCTCGTCCAGGATGGCAACTCGCTGATGCGCTACGACATTGCGTTCGGCAAAGCGTTCGGTGCGGTCGGCATGGGCATTGGAACCCGCACGATGAACCAAATGGCCATCGACCGCCCGCACTTCATGAACGCCTTCGTTGCGGCAACCGGTGGCAAGGCGATTCCGGTGCCGGGCGGCGTTCTGATTCGCGATCCGGCGACCAACGCGCTTCTTGGTGCCATTGGCGTGTCCGGCGACACATCCGACAATGACGAGGCCGTTGCCAAGGCCGGCATTGAGGCCGCACAGCTGAAAGCAGACCCTGGCGCCTGAGTAAGGACCCTCAGGTGGTTGTCGCGGGGCGGAACCGTCGGTATGGTCCCGCCCCGATCTGGAGCATTCCATTGACCCGTCCGTTCGTTCTTGTCGTCTGCCTTGCAAGCCTCGCTGCTGGCCTCAGTGCCTGCGGCCGCCGGAGTTCGCTCGATGTGCCGGCAACGGTTGAGCAGGCCCTTCCGGGCACGCCGGCCGATGAATTGGCGCGCAATCCGCCACGCGATGCGGAGGGGCGGCGCGTGGCGCAACCCCGCCTTGCGGGGCCGCGTCCGCTCGCTGACAGTTTCCCGCTCGACCCGCTGATGCGCTGATGCACCATTTTGCCTATCGTGACGGCGTGCTGCACGCCGAGGGCGTATCCTTGGCCAGAATTGCCGAGGAGGTAGGCACGCCGACCTACGTGTATTCGACGGCCACAGCGCTTCGCCATTACCGTGTTTTCCGCGACGCCTTCCTGCCGACAAAGCCAGCGATCTTTTACGCCATGAAGGCCGGTGGAAATCTCTCGATCCTGCGCACGCTCGGCAATGAGGGTGCTGGCGCTGATGTGGTGTCCGAGGGCGAAGTGCGCAAAGCACTTGCCGCCGGAATACCGCCGGAACGGATCGTCTTTTCAGGCGTCGGCAAAAGCGAGGAAGAGCTGACCTTTGCGGTTGCGCAGGCGGTTCATCAAATCAATGTCGAAACACCGCACGAGCTGGGTGTGATCGACCGTGTGGCCCGCACGCTTGGCCGACGGCAGGATATCGTCTTTCGTGTGAACCCGGCGATTGGCGCGGGCGGGCACGCAAAGATCACAACCGGCTCGGAAGACAACAAGTTCGGCGTTTCAATGTCGGAGATCTCAGGCCTTTACGCACAGGCCGAGACGCTGAAGGGCGTTCGCGCGCTCGGGCTTGCCTGCCATATCGGCAGCCAGATCCATGAACTGGGCGAGCTTGAGGAAGCCTTCCAGCGGCTTGCGACCCTGGTGCGCGCGTTGCGCGCAGACGGGCGTATCGTCACGCGCCTTGATCTGGGGGGCGGGCTTGGAATTCATTATGAGGACGATCTGGCGACCGTCGACAAGCCGGATCGCGTCAAGGCCTATGCCGACATGGTCTTGCGCGTCACGCGCGGGCTTGATGTCGAAATCGCATTCGAACCCGGCCGCCTGATCATTGGCAATGCGGGTGTGTTGCTCTCCCGCGTTGTGACCCACAATCCGCGGCCGCAGAAGGACATTGTCGTCATCGATGCCGGCATGAATGATCTGATCCGCCCGGCAATGTATGACTCGTTTCATGCCCTGCGCCCGGTCAAGGAGCCCATGGCCGGAACGCCTTATGCCGCTGTGGATGTTGTCGGGCCGATTTGCGAATCAAGCGACACGTTCGCCTCGGATCGTCCCATGCCTGCGCTCGCCGTCGGCGATCTCGTCGCGTTCATGACAGCCGGGGCCTATGGTGCCTCCATGTCGTCAAATTACAACCAGCGCCGTCTTGTGGCCGAAGTTCTGGTGGATGGAGATCGCTATGCCGTGATCCGGCCGCGCCAGACCTGGGATGAATTGATCGGGCAGGATCGTATGGCCCCTTGGCTCACGAACGCGTGACGCGCGTTTGAAGACTGCAAATTAGGCAACTCCGCC
>JAIYEB010000439.1 GCA_027487195.1 Hyphomicrobiales bacterium
GGCTGTGCGCGCTCGGCAATGTCTGGCGTGCGGCGCGGTTCGCCGATGGGCTGATCATCAAGGCTCACGCCGAGGCTTTGCGCAAAGCGGCGCGCAACATCGAGCTGGATGCCGAAATTGATGTTCTGCGCCTGGCGTCCGCCCGGAAGCTGTTCGACACGCGAAACAACCACGCCAATCACGAGACCTGACTCATCGAGGATGGGCCCACCCGAATTGCCGCCCTGCGTTGGCGCCGTGTACTGGAACAGCGTGGTATCGCCCCGTGGCCCGCGCAACGCGCTGAGGTTGCCTTCGGTCACGTTGAGCTCGCCTAAGACCTGACGGGCGGGATAGCCAACCACGATCACCCGTTCGCCAGCCCTGACCGGCGAAGCCGCAGAGCGCGACGACAGCACAGGGCTCACCGTGCCGGGCAATTGCAGGATCGCGAGATCGTTGACAGCATCCTCGCCAATGATGCGAAGCGTCAGGCGCTGGCCGTTGGGTCGCGCGATCGCAACGGACCCGCATCCTTCGATCACATGCCGGTTGGTCATGATGTGACCCTGACGCGTCACGTAAAATCCGCTGCCGGTCGACAGAAGCTGGCCCGGCGCAATCTGTGCGGCAAACGCGAAGGGCTGGCCTGCGCACAGATTGACGTTTTGACGCTCCTCGGGGCGCGCAGACTGGAAAACGATGCGCAGGCTCCAGATGCAGCCGGCGTTCGGTGGCAGATCAAGGGTGAATGTCTGCGTTGCTGCCAGCGTTCCGGATCCCAGCCGGTCAATGCCCCAATCCGTCGCGCCTTGCGGGCGAACGTAGATCTCATTGATGGTCGCACGTCCGGTATTGTTCAAAACAAGCTTCGGCGTCCCGCTTGTTGGGCCTGAGGGGGCAAGCCCCGCCTGAGGCGGTTGCTGGCCTTGCTGCGGCGGCCTTACGGCCTGTTGACCGCCCCCCTGGGGTGGTTGCTGGCCTTGCGGGCCCGCTTGCTGGGGCAACCGCGCCTGCGCGCCCGTCATCGCAATCTGATCGACCGCACACAGGTTGACGTTGCGCTGTTCCTCTTGCCGGCGATCCTGATAGATGACGCGCAGGTCAAACATGCATTCGCCAGGCCGGCCAAGGCGAACATTGAAGCGCTGCCCGGGCGCCAGCGTATCATTGCCCAGGAAGTCCTGGCCCCAATCTGTTGAAGCCACGGGCGAGACATTGATCACATCAATGCGCATCTGGCTGTTGTTCACCAGAACAAAGTCGGGATTGCCCTGCCCTTGCGATGGCGGGCGCGCCTGTGCCTGGCGCTGATTGGAATTAGAGCCCTGCGAAGCCGGGCCTTGCGCCTGCTGTGGCATGCGCGCGTTCGAGCCGTTGAACACAATGTTCTCGACCGAGCAGAGATTGACGTTGCGCCGCTCCTCGGTCTGGCGATCCTGATAGGTCACCATCAGGTCGTAGGCGCAGCCACCACCATCGCGAATGCGCACCTGCACGCGCCTGCCGGAGGGCAGCACCCCATCTTCGAGAACATCATTGCCCCAGTTGCTCGACGTCACGGGCGAAACGTTGATGACATCAATGCGCATGCCGCTGGAGTTGACGATCGTTACCGTCGACGCCTGCCCGCGAGCGGCAGGGCCGCCCCCACCACCGCCGCCACCGCTCTTTTGCGCAAGCGCTGGTCCTGCCACCACAGCCGCCAGCACAAAACTCGCGAACATAAGGAATGAGCGCTGAAGGTACCGCGCAATCGGAGTGGATCGCCTTGCCATGTCCGGGCCTCGCATGTGCCGCAGGCTCGAAAAAGCCAAGCCTTCCGCAGAGGTCAGACTACACAAGTCATTTCATTCGGCAATTGCAGAACCATAGCTCCGGCCCCTCACACGCCGCGCATCAACCCGCCATCAACCCGGATGTTCTGCCCGGTGATATAGCCGCCGCCTTCGGACGCAAGGAACGCAACGGTCGCTGCAATTTCAGCCATTGTGCCGTAGCGCTTCATGGGAACGCTGTCGCGGCGCTGATCCGTCTGCGGCAGACTGTCGATCCAGCCCGGCAGCACATTGTTCATGCGCACATTCTCGGCTGCATGGCTGTCGGCAAACAGTTTCGTGAAAGCCGCAAGACCCGCCCGAAACACGGCCGATGTCGGAAACATCGGACTTGGCTCGAACGCCCAAGCCGTTGAAATGTTGATGATTGCGCCGCCCTTTTGCTGAATCATGTGGGGCGTCACGAGGCGTGTCGGACGGATGACATTCATCAAATAGACGTCGAGCCCCGTGTGCCACTGCTCGTCCGTGATGTTCAGGATTGAATCGCGCGGTCCATGGCCAGCGCTGTTCACAAGCACATCAACCCGTCCAAAGGCCGTCATGGTCGCATCCACCAGACGCTTGATGTCATCGACATTCTGGTTCGAACCGGTAACGCCGAGGCCACCAAGTTCTCGCGCCAGCACCTCGCCCTTTCCTGAAGAGGACAGGATGGCGACCTTGTAGCCATCGCTCGCCAACCGTCGCGCAACGGCAGCGCCCATGCCCGACCCGCCTGCAGTTACGATTGCCACCCGTTGCGCCGTCATTATCCACTCCGTTTGCATGCGAAAACATGCCCTGAAGATCCATGTTTAGGGCGCGGGTTATGACACTGTAGAATGGGTCTGGCCATGGCTAAACCGGGCCAGTTCAAAGCCCGGGAACGGTCATTGAAACCGGTGCGTCGGGACTTGCCGCGGTGCGCAATGCGTCAAACGCCTGGAGTTCGTGCCGAACAGCATCCCTGATCCGACGCTGTCACTTGAGCCGGGGATGCGGGCGCAGGGCCGTAGTCTGCGCCACGGCCCCTTGTGGCGATCGGGGGCGGGAGCCCCCAATCAATCCCTAAGCCAGCGGGCAAGCCGCCCTCATACTGCCAACGGCCTCCGGGCGCATGCCCATGGCGCGCAAGGCTCCACGGTTTCACTCCAGAAATCGTGGTGGCCATGCTGAAAGCAGGCGTCGGAAATCACCTCATCCCTCTCCTCAGCCGTAGAATAGGCGAGGCAGCCACAACGAGATTTCCGGGATCGCGGTGACCAGCGCCAGCACGACCAGGTTGGACAGCAGGAACGGCCAGATCGCAACCGTGATCTCCCACAACGAGATCCTGCCGATGCTGGCGCAAATGAACAGGCACACGCCGACAGGAGGCGTCGCAAGCCCGATCATCAGGTTCAGCACTGCGAAAGTGGCGAAATGGATCGGGTCGATACCGACCTGAATCGCCACAGTGAGCAGCGGTGGGAACAGAATGATCAGCGCTGCGATTGTCTCCATGAACATCCCCACGATCAAAAGCAGGATGTTCATCATCAGCATCACTGCCCACTTCTCGGTGGAGATGGACAGCATGACACTTATCAGCGCCTGCGGAACACGCTCGGCCGCCAGGATCCAGCCGAAGACATTGGCAAAGCCCACCAGCACCATAATCGCAGCGCCAGAGATCGCGCTGTCGATCAGAAGCTTCGGCAGATCGCGCCAACGCAGCTCGCGGTAGATGAAGAGCCCGACGACACTGGCATAGAGGACCGCGATCACAGCTGCCTCGGTCGGCGTGAAGAAGCCGCCGACAATCCCGAACAGCACCAACGCCATCATGCCCATGGCCCAGACGGCATTCTGGCCGGATGCAAGGACCTCACGCCAGCCGCGCCAGGGCTCCCGCGGGTGATTGTATTTCACTGCCAGGATGTAGGCCGGCACCATCATGCCCAGACCGAGCAGGATGCCGGGAATGGCGCCTGCCAGGAACATCTGCCCGACCGAAATCCCCGTGAGCGAGCCCACGATGATCATCGGAACGGATGGCGGGATGATCGGCCCCACGACAGCGGATGCAGCCGTGACGGCCGCCGCATAGGGCACGGTGTAGCCAACACGCTTCATCCCTGGAATCAACACAGCGCCCTGGCTTGCCGCGTCTGCGGCCGCCGTGCCGGAAATGCCGGCGAAAATCATTGATCCGACAATGTTCGTTTGCGCCAGTCCACCACGGAAATGCCCGACAAGTGAATTGGAGAAGCGCAGGATGCGGTCGGTGATGCCGCCGCCATTCATCAGATTGCCAGCCAGAACGAAGGCCGGAATGGACAGGAGCACGAAGCTGTCCATGCCCGAGAACATCTTTTGTGGAATCACTTCCAACGGAATGTCGCCGGCGAGCAAATACACCAGCGAAGACAGGCCAAGAACGACAGCCACCGGCATCCCGGCAAGCAGCCCGGCCAAAAAGGACACGCCCAGTAGAACAAGTGGATCCATCTCAGCGTACCTCCTGCTCGGCGTCCCAACGCGGTTCAGCCGGGAGACCATGAAGCACCCGAAGCATGCGCTCGGTCGCGGCGAGAATGAGTGCAACCGGCGCGATCAGCACGGCCATGTGCACCCAGAACATGTTCCACTGCAGTGCCGGCGAGGTCTGCAGGGAGCCGATATCCACGAATGACCATGCGGGCTTCAGCAAAAGCAAGCCGAAGCCCACCATGACCAGGCAGGACAGGACTTCGATCACGGCCTTGCCACGCTTTGGCAGCATCATGGTCAGCAGATCGACACCCACCAGTTCGCCTGATCTCAGCGCGAGCCCGATACCAAGGCCGGCGCAGAACATCAGGGCGAAGCGCGACAGCTCCTCGGTCCACACTGGCGGGTTTGGTAGCGTCAGGCGGGAGACGACTTGCAGCAGCACCGCAGCGAGCAGCAAGGCGAAGCAGCAACCAACGACGAGGCGCAGTGCCGTGTGCAGCCGGTCGAACAGAATAAGTGTCATAACTTGTCTCCAGCGCCCCTCGCGCCTTGCGCGAGGGGCAGAGTGGTGAGCGTTCAGGCCCGGGTTGCCATGATCTGTTCGAGCAGCGGCCGCGCCTCGGCGCGCACACCGGCAAGTACGGCTGGCCGCGCTCTTGCGGCGAAGGCAGCCTGGTCGCTGTCCACGAAGGTCATGCCCTTGGCGCGGAGGTCAACTTCCAGATTGCGCTCATCTTCCAGGAACAATGTCCGTTCGAAAGCCTGGGCACGGCGCGTTGCTTCCGCGATGATCTCGCGATCAGCGGCCGCGAGCGCCTGCCAGCGACGTTCGCTGATTGCAACGTAAATCCAGCTCCAGACATGCTCAGTGCGGTTCACGAAGCGCTGCACCTCGTTGAAATTGGCGCTGCGGATCAAGGCCAGCGGATTTTCCTGCCCGTCGATCGTACCGTTCTGCAGGGAGGTGAAGACCTCGCCAAAGGCCATCGGTGTCGGACGTGCGCCGAGCGCCTGCCAGACCGAGACGAAAAGCGGCACGTTCGGCACACGCAGCCGCAGCCCGTTCAGCTCATCTGGCGTGCGGATTGCGCGGTTGGAGGTCAGATTGCGCGGGCCGCGCGCGAAGTAGCCGAGTGGGCGGACCCGGGCGCGTGTCACGATCTCGGCGCTGATCTGCTCGCCGATTGTGCCGCCGGCAACGGAGTCCATTTGGCGGATCGATGTCACGGCGTAAGGCACCGCCAGGAGCGAGGCGAGCGGCGACCAGTTCTGCAGGCTTTCGCCTGTGATCGTCATGTCGGCGGTACCGAGCTGCATGCCGTTGATGACGTCCATTTCGCGGCCAAGCGTCTCGTTCGGGAAGACCTGCACCTCGATGCGGCCGTTGGAAAGGGCGAGCGCCTGCTCCGCCAGATGGACGCTGGCGCGATGCCAGACGTTCTGCTCGTTGGCGAGGTGGCCAAGCCGAAGCGTAATGCGGCCCTGGCCGTGCGCGGAACGGATGCTCGGCGCGGCCAGCACGGCGGCGCCGGCCAACATCATTGTACGACGGTTGATGGTCATGGTTTTTCCTCCTTGGTGGTTGTAATCCGACCGTTAGTGGCCGTTTCGAAGAAGTCGGGGTGTGCCTCGGCGATGCGCGGCAGGCTCGCAAGGATCTCGCGAAGATGGCGGCGCATGGCGGCCTCTGCGCGCGCCGGATCGCCGGCGCTCACTGCCTGCAGGATAGCGCGGTGCTGGAGAATGATGTCCGCAAGCGGCGTTGCGCCTTCGAAGGACAGGAACCGCACGCGGTCCATCTGGGCCTTGATGCCTTCAAGGACGCTCCAGGCAAAGCCGCGACCAATGCCTTCGGCCAGCCCGCGATGGAACGCTTCGTCGAGGCGGAGGAAGAGAACGCCATCCTCTGCCGCAGCCGCCTCCTCCTGCTGCGCGATCAACTGCGCCAGACGCTCTGCCAGTCCCGGCGGGACCTGTTCGGCGGCCTCACGCGCAACTGCGGCCTCCACGGCCTCGCGCACAAAGCGGGCATTGACGACCTGATCAACCGAGATCCGCGTCACCTGTGTGCCGCGCTGCGGGCGGACAGCCAGCAATCCGGCTTCTGCCAGCTTGATGAAGGCCTCACGGACGGGCTGGCGGCTGACACCGAAGCGCCGCGCGATATCGGCCTCCGAGATGATTGCACCGGGTGGCAATTCGATCCGCACGATCGCTTCCCTCAGCGCGCGCAACACCTGCGGGGCGATCGCGTCCTGCTGGTCTACGAGGGTTGTGACGTAGCGATCTGGCATGGTTCAGCGAACCAAATTTGGGATGGATGGGAGAAGCTCAGGCCAGAACATGTTGATCGCGATCAGCATGATGACCGCAGCTGGAAAGGGCATCGCCTTTGGCGCGAAGTCGCCCATCGGGTTGCCCGGCACGCTTGAGGCCGCATTCATCTCGATCTCCAGGAGCGGGATTGGATGATGGCGCGGCGGCGCAGAAATGCAGTCGAGGTCAATGGGGCAGCCAGCGGGGCTGCAGGTCGTGCCTCGGAGACGAGCATTACGCGCCGGATCATAAGCATTTCCTCGTGAGGCGATCTTAGCTGCCGCTCTCTTATTTCCATACTAGTATGGTAAGTAGGGAATGAGCAAGTGTCTTTCGATTGAACGGCACGTCAAAAGGATATCGACTTTCTGCCAAAGCCTATGGCAGCAGCCTTCACGGCGTGAGCAATCCACGCGCCTTCAAAATGGTGTCCGAGTTCATTGGCTAGGTGGTGATAAGGTAGGCCCTGCCTTCGCAATCGCTTCGAAGCGTGACGGGCCTACTCCATGAGAATGGAAATGTTTTTTAGGTCCGGTGCTACGACAAGCTGGCCTGAATTGTTGCCCGTGCCCCAAGGCTTGCGAGACGCTGATATTGGCTGACAACCGCATTGCGGATGACATCATCGCGCAGGAGATCACCAAACACGGGCTCGATCGCGAGCATTTGAGTAGCTGCCAGTTCAGGGCTTTCCTGTTCGCTCGCACGCGCAAACATGGCCTTCAACGGATCGTTGATCTCGTTGGGTCCCCCGGCATCGTTCTTGCCGGCCATGTAGCGCAGGAAACCCGCAATCGCGAGCGGCAGGAACAGCAATGGCGCACCGGAAGCGCGTCGCTCCCTGATCGTGTTGACGAGGCGTTGCGGTATCTTTTGCGAGCCGTCCATGGCGATCTGCGACAGGCGATGGCGAAGGGCCGGGTTTCGGAACCGTGCCAGCAGCTTTTGCGCATAGCCAGCAGGATCAAGCCCCGCGCCCTGCGGCAGCGTTGGACTGATCTCAGCCCATAGCCGCTCGATCAGACTGACAAAGAGCGGATCATTCGCTGCATCTGCAACAAAGACATGGCCGGCAAGCCCGCCGAGATAAGCGAACGTGGAATGCGCGCCATTGAGCATGCGCAGCTTCATTTTTTCAAATGGCGCGACGTCAGACACAAACTCGGCACCGCCGAGCTCCCATTCCGGTCGCCCTTGCGTAAACCGGTCCTCGATGACCCATTGGGTGAACGGCTCTGTCATGATGGGCCAGGCGTCCGACATGCCAAGGGCCGACGATACGGTGAGCGGGTCAGCATCTGTTGTGGCCGGAACAATTCGGTCGACCATCCCTGATGGGCAAACGAGTTCATTCGTGACGAAGGCGCCGAGGCCTGGATCCACAAGGGCCGCAAAGCGCGACAGTACGCGATGCGTCACCCGTCCGTTTCCAGGCAGATTATCGCATGACAGGACGGTAAAGGGCTTGAGCCCAGCCGCGCGCCGTTGTGCGAGCGCGGCAATGATCAGGCCAGGCGCACTGCGCGACGCAGAGATGTCATTGAGATCATGGCGGATGTCAGGATGCGCCTCATCAAGCGTGCCACTCGCGGGATCGTGGCAATAGCCCTTCTCGGTAACGGTAAGGCTGACGATCCGGGTTGAAGGGGCCAACAGCGCATCGATCAGCCTGCGTGGGCTTTCCGGTGCAACGAGCACATCCGAGATTGCGCCAATGACCTGCAGCTGTTCTGGTCCGCCATCCCGGACGGCCAGCGTGTAAAGCCCGTTCTGGGGTTCCAGCGCATTGCGCGTGTCCGGCGAGCGCAGGCTTGCAGCGCGAATGCCCCAATCCCTTGCGCCGGCATTCAGCACAGCCTCTGTCATCGCGGCCTGATGGGCGCGATGAAACGCACCAATTCCAAGGTGGACAATGCCGGGTATGACGCCGGCCCTGTCATAGCGCGGGCGGACCACGCTTCCTGGGAGATCGCCGAGTGTCTTGTCGCAGAGCCGTGTCATCGAAACACCTGTGGTTGGCTAATGGCGAATACTGACATTGCACGGCAGAGTCTGGCCTTAGACAGACACGCGCAACCGCCAACGCGTTGTCAGGATCGCTGTTCGACGCCAGGGAAAGCAAGCTGGACTTTCATCGACTGCGTTTTGTCCGACGCAAGTTCGAAAGCGCTCAGCGCATCATCAAACGGCAAGGTGGCCGTGATCAGGGGCGTCACATCGATCAACCCCTTCCCCATCATCTCGACAGCCGTCGCAAACTCGGGCTCGAACCGGAAGCTGCCCCGAACCTCGATTTCCTTCGCCACGAGAACATTCATTGGCAGAACCATTTCACTGCCAATGCCCACCTGCACGACAACAGCGCCGGGTCTTAGGGCCGCAAGGGCGCCGGAAAGCGCGGAGCGATGCCCTGAGCATTCGAACATCACGTCAAAGCTGCCCTTGTCCGCCGCCCATGGCTGGAGCGCGTCGGGATTGGTTGCGACATTCAGGGCTTTGTCAGCACCAAGCTTGATCGCCATGCCAAGCGGTGTCTCTGCCACATCGGTCACGACAATCTCGGTTGCACCCGCCTGCTTTGCCACCAGCAAACACAGCATGCCAATGGGGCCGCAACCCGTAATGAGCACGCGCCGGCCCTGCATGGGCCCCGCCCTGCGCGCAGCATGCAGGCAAACCGCCAACGGCTCGGCCATTGCTGCGGCCGCCATCGACAAACCATCAGCAACCGGGACAGCCTGTTCGGCATCAACGACGATGCGTTCGCAGAATCCGCCCTCAACATGCGGCATCCGCATGGCAGAGCCCATGAAGCGCATATCGAGGCAGTGTTGTCGCTGCCCTTCGCGGCAATAGCGGCACTCTCCGCAGGGGCGGCTGGGGTTTACCGCAACCCTTGTGCCCGGTGCGGGATACTGAACGCCTTCGCCCGTCCGAACGACGACACCGGCAATCTCATGCCCAAGCGCCATGGGGTGGCGCACGCGTATGGCGCCAAATCCGCCATCGTGAAAGTAATGGAGATCGGAACCGCAAATGCCACCTGCGCGGATGGCCACGAGCACCTGGCCCGCACCTGGTTCCGGGTTCGGGCGTTCTTCAACACGCAGATCATGCGCTGCATGGATGATAACGGCACGCATGAGCAGACCTCCCGTTTTAGTCTTTTGCCGACCGCGACACGATGCTTGACGACCGCGTCAACAACGTGCGACTTTGGCTTGTATGGTAGTATGGTGCTTTCATCAAGCGCGAACTTAGACAGCCACATGTTCCAGATCAATGTACCGCTGGCTGCTCAGATCGAAGCCACGCTACGCGATGCGGCTGGTCAGCCGCCAGCGGCGCGGAAGGTGCCCGGCGATCCATGCAAACCCAGTTGCGCGAATGTCCCTCAGGTCTTCCGCGTCGTATCGCTTCATACCAATCCCACTTCACGACAGATGACGGGCGAGCCTCAACAGCCACCCGAGAACGCTTTTCCGGTGTAACAGGGGAAAGTGTTGCCGTGGCAGCCAAGACGTGACGCACCTCTAAGGAGACACCATGGAAGAGAGCTGGCGCTGGTTTGGACCAGGCGATGTCGTTCCGCTGACA
>JAIYEB010000389.1 GCA_027487195.1 Hyphomicrobiales bacterium
CTTGAAAAGCCGCTCGGCCGCGATTTGATCTCTGCCCGCGCAATCAATGAGGCTGTGGCCGAACTCCTGCCAGAGCGGCGCACGTACCGGATCGATCACTATCTGGGCAAGGAAACGGTGCAGAACCTGCTCGTTCTGCGCTTTGCAAACACGCTTTTCGAACGCAGCTGGTCTGCCCGCGACATTGATCACGTCCAGATCACAGTGGCCGAGACCGTCGGGCTTGAGACGCGCGCCGGCTACTATGATCAGGTCGGCGCCCTTCGCGACATGGTTCAAAACCACGTTTTGCAGCTTCTCTGTCTCTTTGCCATCGAGCCGCCGAATACGCTCGCTGCCGACGCTGTCCGCGACGAAAAGATGAGAGTCCTGACGGCGCTGAAGCCCATTCGCGGCGCAGACGTGCTGCAGCGTACCGTGCGCGGCCAGTATGTGCGCGGCTCGCTGGGCGGGCGGAGCGTGGATGGCTATGTCGATGAACTCGGCCGCGACAGTACGACGGAGACGTTCGTTGCGCTGCGCTGCGAACTCGAGACCTGGCGATGGGCCGGCGTCCCGATTTATCTGCGCACCGGCAAGCGGCTTGGCGCGCGCTATTCCGAGATCGTGGTGACCTTCAAGCCGGTACCCCATTCGATTTTTCCAGGGTTTGGCGCCTACACCCCGATCGAGGCCAACCGGCTGGTGATCCGCCTGCAGCCAAACGATGGGCTGCAACTCAGAATGATGATGAAAGTGCCAGGCTCAGGCAAACTGAAGCTCGTGCCGCGCACGCTCGACCTGCGTTATGACACGGCGTTCGAGGAGCGCGCGCCCGACGCCTATGAGCGGCTTTTGACGGACGTCATTCGCGGCGATCAGACATTGTTCATGCGCCGCGATGAAGTTGAGGCCGCGTGGGGCTTTGTTGATCCCATCATCGAGGGCTGGAAGGAGTTTTATCCCCAACCCCACCGCTACATGGCAGGCTCCAGCGGACCTACACAATCGATTGCCCTAACCGAACGCGACGGCCGGAGCTGGTCTGACACAGAGATCGAGGATTGATCCGAAATCGACCCTGCATCATGCCTTTGCCTGCACCGCGCCAGAATCAGTATGTATGCAGTCGACATGCGCTCGCTTTCTCCCGTTCTGCTCCTGCTGCTTGCCGGTTGCATGGCCCAGCCACAGCGCCCGTCGTTGCAGTCGCGCACCCCGCAGCCGATTCCGCTTGAAGCGCCGGCGCGGATCGCCTCCGCGCCCCTGCCGGACGCAGTCGCGCCCAGTGAAGCGGTGTTTCCACCCGTCGATGACGGGAGCGATGTTCCCGAACGTGCAATTGATGCCCGAACCGCGCCTGATGAGGTTCTCGCCCGCATTGGGCGGGCCGATGGCGCTGTTGTTCGTGTCAATCGCGCTGAGGCAGGCGGGCAATGCCGGATCCAGTTTGTTTCGGGCGGCGTGACAGGTCTAAGGGCTAATCCGATTGAATGCCTTGATGCTGGCTTTGCATCTGTCCGCAGCTTCCGGATTGTCGGTCGCGATGTTGTGGTGGTTGATGGCGACGGGCGGGACGTGGCGCGACTGGCGCTGGGTGGTGGCTTCTTCGCGTGGGCGCCGTCCGAACTGGCACCGCGCGCCTTGCCCGCACGCTAAGGCTTGTCGCCTTAAAGTTTAGAATGAATGTAAACCTCTTCAGATAGAACTATTCCAATGTTTGGGCCCCCCTCTTGCGTTGCTTGCGAACGCATGCGCTAGTTGCGCCAAGACATTTGAAGTCGATCATTGATCCGGAACAGCGTATAAGGGTTCTCCCCGAGGGTTGTTCCAGCAGGTTTTGTCAAGGTTCTGCTTCTAAAGTCGAGCGAGACGTGAGGGAGTTGATCAAGAATGGTCAAGACGCGCTGCATCCCGGGTACCGTTCCGCTCGAAGGGTTCATGGCATGATCATTTGCTCGTGCAACGCGTTCAGCGATCATGATGTCCGCGCGGCCCTCGGCTGCGACGCCCAGCCCCGTCGGGTATCAGATGTCTATGGCTGCCTTGGCTGCCGGCCAAACTGCGGCACCTGCGCACGCACGATCCGCGAGATCATGCGCGAAGCCGGCATACAGCCGTGCGCAGCATCAGCCGCGTGCCACGCAGGCGGCGCCAGCGCGCCTTGTGAGCACATGTCGAATGTTCGAAACGCACTCGCGCAATTTGCCTGAGCCCTCAGGAAACGTTCCGCCGGTGCACCATTCGTAGATCGCACTGAGTTTTTCCAAGAAACAGGGCTGTGTTTTTTGTCCCGGTTTGTTGCGCGTTGCTTTGCAACGTCGGTGTCCATTTTTGCTGAGGCATCCGTTGCCGGCCTGCAATCCCCTTCCGCTCGTGACAGCTCATCGGGCCTTGGATCGGAGGCTGTCCGGCGTGCGAAGGCTTGGAGCGTTTCGCTCCTTCAAGGCTGCCATTCGCATTCGTCCATGGTGGCCAGCCACAACAACGCTAGACTTCAGCGGTCGGGTCACGGTGCGGTGGAGCTGTTTGCCGACATTTGCACGCTGTGCCGCCGTGAGCGGTGCGCGATCTGTCCACGATCTGAAACACCCCATCTGCCCGGGAGCCTTTGATGTCTGACCTTGATGCAGTTCTTGCGCATATCGATTCCGATCTCGACATGTCGCTTGACCGGCTGTTCCGCCTTCTGCGCATCCCCTCGATCTCCACGGATCCTGCGTTTGCGGCAGATGTCGCCCGTGCAGCGGAATGCGTTGCCGAGGACGTTCGCAGCATTGGCTTCGAGGCCGCTGTACACAAGACACCAGGCCATCCCGTTGTTGTTGGCCATCAGCGCGGCGGAAAGCGTCCGCATGTCATGTTCTATGGCCACTACGACGTGCAGCCGGTTGATCCGCTCGAGCTTTGGGAACATTCGCCGTTCGAGCCGCGCCTTGTCGAAGTCTCGCCGGGCCGAAAAGTCATCCGTGCACGCGGTGCATGTGACGACAAGGGCCAGATGATGACCTTCATCGAAGCGTGCCGCGCCTGGAAGGCCGTCACGGGAAGTTTGCCTGTTGACGTGTCCCTGCTGCTTGAAGGCGAGGAGGAGACCGGGTCTGAAAGTCTCCCGGGGGTTATTGAGGCCAACAAAGCGGCCTTGTCGGCGGATGTGGCCCTGATCTGCGATACGGGCCAATGGGACCGTGATACGCCCGCGGTGGCGGTCAGTCTGCGCGGCATGTTTCACGAAGAAATCGTCGTGACGACAGCAGACCGGGATTTGCACTCCGGGCAGTTTGGCGGCGGTGCGCTCAATGCCATCCGGGTGCTGGCAAAAGCTGTTGCAGCACTGCATGCCGAAGATGGATCGATTGCCATTCCGGGCTTCTACGACGACGTTAAGGAGCTGCCGGACGAATTGCGCCAGGAGTGGCTAGCCCTTGGCATGTCACCTGAGACGCTGCTCGCGCCAATTGGTCTCTCGGAGCCCGCAGGTGAACGTGGACGATCGCTTATTGAACAGGTGTCCTCGCGCCCGACATGCGACGTGAATGGCATCTTTGGCGGGTATCAGGGCGCGGGCCTCAAGACCGTCATCCCGAACCGGGCGCATGCGAAGGTCTCGTTCCGGCTTGTTGCCAACCAGTCACCGGAACGCATCCAGACGCTCTACCGGGCCTTTATCCGGGCACAGATGCCAAGGGACGCGAAGGTCGAGTTCATCAACATGAAGGCGACCACCCCGGCGTGGGTGGACTGGAAAGGACGCCACGTTGCCCTGGCACGTCAGGCGCTCACCGAGGAATGGGGCCGCCCGGCACTGCGCATGGGCATCGGGGGCTCGATCCCGATTGTCGCAGATATCAAGGATCGCCTGGGACTGGAGCCGATCCTGGTCGGTTTCGCCCTGAAGGACGACCGTGTTCATGCGCCGAACGAGAAGTATGATCTGTCCTCGTTCCACAAGGGCACGCGCAGCTGGGCGCGCATCCTTGGGGCGCTTGCGTCTGAGTGAGGGTGCTCAGTTCGCCGGGCGAAAGCTCATGGCGAGTGTGCGCTCATCTGACCGGCCTTCAATGGCGATTCCGCGCCTTGCGGCCCAGGTTGTGGACTGGAAGTGGATCGGAATGATCGCGCCCTCGGATGCGGCAAGCTTTGCGGCTTCCCGCAACAGAGCATTGCGGCGGCGCATATCGGCGGTTGCCAGCGCCTGGCCAGTCAGTTCGTCGACGCGGGCGTTGCAGTAACGGCTCCAGTTGAATGGGCCCATGCCGCGTTCCCGGTTCTCGCACGCGATGATCGAGCGCAGCGTCGTTGACACATCACCGGTCTGCGCACCCCAGCCGATCAGGCCAAATGAGAACTCACCGCGCGCTCCACGTGTGGCGTATGAACCCATGGGCATCGTATCGACGCGGGCAGCGATACCGATACGGGTCAGCATCTGGGCTACCGCCTCGACGATCTTTGAATCATTGACGAACCGATTGTTGGGTCCGTGAATGGTCATGCCAAACCCGTCTGGATAGCCAGCCTCCGTCAACAGGCGACGCGCAGCCGCAACATCAAACGCGGTCTGCTCGAGCGTTTCGCCATCGAGTTGCACAGGCAGTATGAACTGGCTTGAAGGCGCGCTGAGGCCTTCCATGATCCGGTCGCGAATGGCATCGCGCGAAATGGCCATCGATATCGCCTGGCGCACGCGGACATCACGCAGTGGGTTGCGGTTCAGCGGTGAGCCATCCTTTGCGGTGACGAAAGGGGTCGTGTCCCGCCCTTGATCAACGAAGAAATAGATGATCCGGAACGATGGCTTCTGCTGGAACACGAGGTTCTGGTTGGCCATGACCGTTGAAACGTCCGCAGTGCCGATTTGGTCGATGCCATCGACATCATTGGCCAGAAGGGCTGCAAGCCGTGTGGCATCATTCGCCATGAAGCGCAGTGTGACCCGCTCCCAGGCGGGGCGGCCGCGCCAATGCTGATCGAAGCGCACCAGTTCGACGCGGTCATCGGGCGCATAGCGCACAAACCTGTAAGGGCCGGTTCCAACCGCACCCGTGCCGCGATTGAGGTCTTCGGTTGTCGCGGTCTGTGCTGCGCGCTTGCTCATGATGAACACCTGCGCAAGATCGGCGGCAAGCAGCGGGTACAGTCCTCTGGTCACAAAACGAACGGTGTGGCTGTCGATGACGCGCATTTCGGCGATGGCACGCGTGTAGATCGTGAACGGTGCGGGGGAGCGCACGACGGTTGCTGGCCGCTCGATCGACCAGACCACGTCCTCGGCTGTGAATGGACTGCCATCGTGGAACACAACGCCCCGACGCAGCTTCGCTTCCCATGTCGTGTCATCGATTTGTGTCAGGCTTTCTGCGAGACCTGGCGTGAGGCGACCGTCGGCATCCATGACCATGAGTTGGTCGAAGATGTGCTGGGACACTCCGATGTTGGGAACGAGATTTTGGAAATGCGGATCAATCGAACTGATCGGAGAGCTGAGGCCTAGCCTGAGGGATTGGGCGGCAACCGGTAGTGTTGACGCCAAAATCAGTGCTGCAAGTGCTCCAACCAAACGCTTTAGCATTGTCATTCCCCGGATTGTGCCAGCAATTCTGTGGCCTTGGCATAAACGCTACGCGGATCAGGCGGCCCGTCAAGCCTCCAAAAGATTTGAAGAGACAAGCGCTGAGAGCATTGCTGCAGCGCAGCAATTTCAGCGAAGACGTGTCGCAGCCCTGACCTGCGCAAAGCCCTCACGGGAAAGTCCGCGGGCGCAATCGGCCTTCCTGCACCAAGCGCTGGTGCGCCAACCCGCCAATGTGTTGGCCAATTGCCATTGCCGATCTTGCACTTGCGTTGTATACGCCCGCCTCCCGCTTCCACACCCCTGGAGGAGCAGCGGGCCCGGGTCCGCGGGCGGCGGCCATGACCAACAAGAGAGTTACTGATGTCCAAGACATTCGCAGCGACATTGCGCACGCGGGCGGGCAAGGGGGCCGCGCGTGCCACACGTCGCGCCGGTCTCGTGCCAGCCGTCATCTACGGTGGCAACAAAGAGCCGGTTCTGATTTCGCTCCCCATCAAGGATACCACCACGAAGATCATGGCCGGCAAGTTCTTGTCGACCGTGTTCACCGTTGAGGTTGGTTCCGAGAAGATCCGCGTCCTGCCGCGCGACTTCACCCTCGACAAGCTCGACGATTCGCCCGTGCACGTTGACTTCCTGCGCGTGACCGAAGGTTCGATGATCCGCGTTGCTGTGCCGGTCCACTTCCTCGGGCAGGACGTCTCGCCGGGCATCAAGCTCGGTGGCGTTTTGAACATCGTCGCCCACTCAGTGTTCGTGCGTTGCCCGCCGGATCTCATCCCGGTCTCGATCGACGTCGACATCGGCGGCCTCGGCATTGGCGACACGGTTCATCGCGGCGATCTCAAGATGCCCGAAGGCGTTGTCACGGTCGAAAAGGACAACTTCACGGTGGCCTCGATTGCGCCGCCGCAGGTTGACCGCTCGGCCACCGCCTCGACGCCTTCAGCCGCAGCCTGACGGAGCGGCTGATGCGCCTGATCGCGGGCCTCGGAAATCCGGGTCCCGCCTACCAGGGCAACCGGCACAATATCGGGTTCATGGCGCTCGACGCCATCCATCGTCGCCACGGGTTTTCCCCGTGGCGATCCCGTTTTCAGGGCGATGCCAGCGAAGGCTTGATCGCAGGGGAGCGCGCGCTCCTTTTGCGCCCCAAGACCTTCATGAACGAAAGCGGGCGCTCCGTCGGCGATGCCGCGCGCTTTCTCAAACTGCCGCTCGATCAGGTCATTGTGCTGCATGATGAGCTGGACCTTCCCCCTGCGCGGGTCCGGGTCAAAACCGGCGGAGGCAACGCTGGCAACAATGGCCTGCGTTCGATTACGGCGCTGCTTGGCAACGACTATCGCCGCGTCAGGCTTGGCATAGGCCACCCGGGCGACAAGGCTGCGGTTTCAAACTATGTGCTCTCGGATTTCGCCAAATCGGATCGCGCATGGGTTGAGGCGCTGTGCGATGCAGTCGCTGCCAATGCTGGGCTTTTGATGCACGGCGAGGATGCGCGCTTTCAGGCAATCGTGCAGCAGGCCATGGATAGCGCAGGCTTTGCCGAGGTCGTGCCACCGCGCGGACGCGCCGCAGATTGAATTGCCGCTTTTTTTTGCGTGAGGATCGTCGTATCGACCGCACTCCAGGCGAGATCGTCGTCATCGATCCTGTTACGCTCTTGCCCGCCTATCTTCTCTGACCGGACGCACACATGGCTCTTCAATGCGGCATCGTCGGCCTGCCCAACGTTGGCAAGTCGACCCTTTTCAACGCGCTGACGCAAACGGCCGCTGCCCAGGCAGCGAACTACCCGTTCTGCACCATTGAGCCGAATGTCGGCGAGGTGGCGGTTCCCGATCCGCGCATTGACGCGTTGGCAGCCATTGCAAAGTCAGCCCAGATCATCCCGACCCGCATCACCTTCGTGGACATTGCGGGTATCGTGAAGGGCGCTTCGCAAGGCGAAGGTCTCGGCAATCAGTTTCTCGCCAATATCCGCGAGGTCGATGCGATCCTGCATGTGGTGCGCTGCTTTGAAGACGCCGACGTCACCCACGTCTCGGGTGCCGTTGAGCCCATCAGCGATATCGACACGATCGAGACCGAGTTGATGCTTGCCGACCTCGACAGCCTTGAAAAGCGGATCATCACGCTGGAAAAGCGGGCGCGCGGTCAGGACAAGGAAGCCGCCGCCACGCTGGAACTGGTCAACCGTTCGCTGGCGCTGCTGCGCGAGGGTAAGCCCGCTCGCCTTGTCACCCGCAAGGACGCGGAAGAAGACAAGCGCTTCCGCATGCTGCAGCTTCTGACCGCAAAGCCTGTGCTCTACGTCTGCAATGTCGAGGAAGCCTCCGCCGCCACGGGCAACAGCCGCTCGGCCATTGTTGAACAACGCGCCCGTGAAGAGGGTGCGCGCGCGGTCGTGATTTCCGCCAAGATCGAGAGCGAGATCGCGATTCTACCCGGAGCAGAGCGGACTGAGTTTCTTGAAATGCAGGGGCTTGAGGAAGCCGGGCTCGATCGGTTGATCCGCACGGCCTACGGCCTTCTCGACCTCATTACCTATTTCACAGCCGGCCCCAAGGAAGCGCGGGCATGGACAATTCCGCGCGGCTCACGTGCGCCGCAGGCTGCGGGTGTGATCCACACGGATTTCGAAAAAGGCTTCATCCGCGCCGAAACCATTGCCTACGCTGACTATGTCGCTCTTTCGGGTGAGGCTGGCGCGCGCGATGCGGGCAAGCTTCGCCTTGAAGGCAAGGAGTACATTGTTGCCGATGGCGACGTGTTGCACTTCCGCTTCGCAAACTGACAGGGCATACCCTTTGGATTGGCGCTTTCGCTCGGCGCCTTGATGGATCAATGTCATCGCAATGATGCATTTCGAAGACTTTACCGTTGGACTTTCGCGAAAGGGCGGCGCTGCGCCGGTCTCGCGCGAGGCCATCATTGCGTTTGCGACCGAGTTCGATCCCCAGCCCTTTCATCTTGATGAGGCGGCGGGCGCGGCCTCGCTGCTCGGGGGGCTTGCCGCGTCGGGTTGGCAGACCTCCGCGCTCATGATGCGCCTGATCTGCGAAGAGCTGCTGCTGGACGCAAGTTCAATGGGCTCGCCGGGTGTCGAGGAACTGCGTTGGTCAAAGCCGGTCAGGGCAGGCGATACGCTGACGCTGGTGTGGACTGTGCTGGAAACGCGGGCATCGAAATCCCGCCCTGACATGGGTTTGGTCAAGTTTCGCTTCGAACTGCTGAACCAAAAGGGCGAACAGGTCCTTTGGATGCAGAACGTCGTCATGCTCGGCCGCAAGGTGACGGCATGACCACGCTCGATCAGGTCAAGCTGGGCCAGAAGCGCATCCTTGGCAGCCACCTGTTCACGGCTGACGCGATCATCACCTTCGCACGGGCCTATGATCCCCAGCCGTTTCATGTCGATGAAGCGGCAGCGAAGGCCTCGCACTTTGGCGGGTTATGCGCGTCGGGCTGGCATACGGCAGCCGTGTGGATGCGTCTGATGGTCGATGACATCCGCGCCCAGGGGGTTCCAGCGACAAACCTTGGGCCTTCGCCGGGCTTTCAGGACATGCGCTGGCTGAAACCGGTCTATGCGGGCGATACGATCACGTACTCGACAACGCCCATCGAGAAGCGCGCGCTCGCCTCGCGCCCGGAGTGGGGCCTGCTCTCGAGCCTGAATGCGGGCGTCAACCAGCACGGAATGGAAGTGTTCCGCTTTACCGGCCTCGTCTTCGTCAAGCGCGGTTGAAGCGGGCCGGCGGTCGTTTTGCGTCAATAGCGTCGAGCTCCGGGCACGAGACCTGGGCTGACAAGACCTGCCCTGACGGGCTGTAAACCTTGCATCGCGCCTTGGCCGTGGTATCGGCAATCCGGGCTCTGCTCCCAAGCCCGCACGAAACGCGCTCGATCAGGCATGGCACAGGCAAACCAGACCGCTTCCATGAACACAGCGCCCTTTCCGACGCGCTTTGCCTATGCGCGCTCTGAGGATCAGGGCGCTGGTCGCGAGGCGCATCATCCCGTTGTCGTGATTGGCGCTGGTCCGGTCGGGCTGGCGCTTGCCATCGATCTTGGCCAGCGCGGTATTCCGGTCGTTGTTCTCGATGATGCCGACAGGATCGGCGATGGCAGCCGCGCCATCTGCTTTGCCAAGAAGACGCTGGAGATCTTCGATCGCCTCGGCGTTGGAAAACCCATGCTGGAGCGCGGCATCACCTGGAATGTCGGGCGGGTGTTCCATCGCGACGCCGAGCTCTATGCCTTCGATCTGTTGCCTGAAACCGGGCATGGCATGCCGGCCTTCATCAACCTGCCGCAATTCACCGTGGAAGCGATCCTGGTTGCCAAAGCCAAGGCAACGCCGGGCGTTGATCTGCGCTGGAAAAACCGCGTTGTGGGTATCGACGCGACATCGTCTGGCGCATCTGTCGATATCGAAACGCCGGATGGCCTGTACCGGATCAACGCGGATTATGTGGTCGCCTGTGATGGTGCCCGCTCGCCAACGCGAGCCCTGATGGGCCTCGATTTTGCTGGTCGCGTGTTCGAGGACAGGTTCCTGATCGCCGACGTCAGGATGATCGCAAACACGCCGACGGAGCGCTGGTTCTGGTTTGATCCGCCCTTCCATGGTGGCAAAAGCGCGCTGCTGCATCGCCAGCCCGACGATATCTGGCGAATTGACCTGCAGCTTGGCTGGGACGCCGATCCGGAGCATGAAAAGCGCCCGGAAATCGTTGGTCCCCGCATCGCACGCATGCTTGGACATGATCGCTTCGCGCTGGAATGGGTGTCGATCTACACGTTCCAGTGCCGAAGGCTTGAGCAGTTCTGCCATGGCAGGGTGCTTTTCGCCGGCGATGCAGCGCATCAGGTCTCGCCGTTTGGCGCGCGTGGCGCAAACTCAGGGATCCAGGACGCCGAGAACCTTGCATGGAAGCTCGCCGCTGTCGTGAAGGGTGATGCGAAGGCCGCATTGCTTTCGAGCTACGATGTCGAGCGAGGGCAGGCGGCGGACGAGAACATCCTCAACTCCTCCCGCGCCACCGATTTCATTGCCCCGCGTCACGCTGGCGCGAAACGCTATCGCGAGGCTGTGCTCAACCTTGCGGTCGACATGCCGTTTGCCCGGCGGATGCTGAACTCCGGTCGGCTCTCAACGCCCACAAGCTACGACACGGGGCTGTCGACGCCGGATATCGACAGCTGGACAACCGCGACGCGCCCGGGAAGCCCCATGCCCGATGCGCCTGTGGTCCGGGCGGGCGGCGAAAGCGATTTCTTCCTGGCCATGCTTCCAGCGACGGCTTGCCTTGTGGTGTTTGGCCCTGCGCCGGAAACTCCGGACGATCTGGCCGTTCTCAGGGTCGGCACGGATATTGTCGATTGCGAAGGCCTGCTCGCCAAACGCCTCGATGCCACGCCCGGATCAGCATTTTTGTTGCGACCCGACCATCATCTTGCCGCAAGATGGCGCCATCCGATTCACGATCAAATTCTCGCCGCGCTTGATCGTTTGCGCGGCAAGGCCTGAAACAATGAGGACACCCATGCGCCGCCTGTTGTTGATTGCTGCCGCCGCTGTCGGTCTCGCTGGCTGCAGCCCCACTATTGCCTCGCGCGTGCAGTCGTTTTCATCCCCGGAATTCCAGATTGCCGGGCGCACATTTGCGGTGTCCCCAGCCGGCCCCCAGGGGCGCAGTCTCGCATTCGAAACCTACGCCAATGTTCTTGAGACGCGACTTGCCGATCGCGGACTTGCCTTCTCATCGGGCCGCGCACGGGCGGACACCTACATCGCAATGTCCTACTCGTCTGATGGCGGTCGCACCTTCACGGAAATCGTGCCCGTCTATGCGCCCGTTGGTGGTGGCCATGTGTTCAACCAGGGTGTTGTCTTTGGCCCGGGGGGGCCGCGCCCGTTCACCTCGGTTGGCTATGTCCGGCCAACCATGGCCGTCGTTGGCCACGAACCCGTGCAGCGGACAGTCTTCACCCGCCAGCTCCGCCTGATCTTTACGGACGCCCGCACCGGCCGGGTGCTTCATGAGCGCACAGCCATCAGCCAGGGCGGGGGCGGGGGCTTTGATCAGGTCGCCTTGTGCATGATCGAGGCCGTAACCGAGGACTTTCCTGGCCAGCCAGGCCTGACGCGTGTCGTTGAAGTGCCTACTGAACGTTGCATGGCGCGCTAGACGTGTCAGCCCTTCCGACCGAGAACCGGTTTGCGGACCCGGATGCCGCCTATGCCGCTATTGTCGATGCGCATGAGGGCCTGAGCGAGGCGGAAAGCGCAGCTTTTGATGCGCGGCTTGTGCTCATTCTCGCCAATGTGATTGGCGATCTGGCGATCCTCAGGGCCGCGATTGAGGCCGCACGCAAGCGCTGATTCCAGCAGGCGCAACGGCAACGATCACAAACCGCAATTCTCGTGCGGAGTGCGAGGCGTGCGCATGGCCCCGCGCGATCGGCCGCAAAACATTTTTTTGAAAATCCCAAAATCCGACTTGATCTGACGATAGGGATAGTACGTATAGGCACGCGAAATTACGTATCTATGCGGCAAGCGCTTTGAGCAGCTGCTGTCATGACTGTCCTCCCCGAGCGGTCCCATTCCCCCGATAGGCCGCTCAACTCAGAGGGTCGCTTTCAAGGTTGAAAGCGACCCCTTTTTTTAGGGCAAGGCCGCTTCTACGTTGATCCAGGACGTGGTTTCCGGCTCGAAAATGTAGTCAAGCCGCTGAACCGTGATGGTGCTCGCACCCTCGCTCTTCAGCCAGTCGACAACGGCAAACACGTTGCTCGCGTCCACATGCAGCACACCCTTTTCGCCAAGACTGCCGAACGGCGCGCGCGCATCAAACTGCGCAACGGCACCCGTGCTGACCCGCTCAAGATCCGCAACAACGAAACGGATTTCGCGCACGCGCTCGGCCCGGGCTTCGGCGGCAATGCGATCGAGAACGGTTCGAAGGTTGCGGCGCGCGGCATCTGTCCATTTCGCCTGGCGGCTTGCGACAAGGTTAGCCTGGCTCTTCAGGATCACCCCATCCGCCAGAACCTTCAGCGCATTTGCTGCGAGCGTTGAACCTGTTGTGGTGATATCGACGATGGCATCCGCTGTGCCGTTGGCTGGCGCGCCTTCGGTTGCGCCAAGACTTTCCACGATGCGGTAGTCCACGACGCCATGATCAGCAAAAAAGCGCCGCGTCAGGTTGATGTACTTCGTGGCGATGCGCAGCTGTCGCCCATGGCGGGCGCGAAACCCGGCCGCGACATCATCAAGGTCAGCCATGCCGGAGACATCGATCCAGGCCTCAGGCACCGCGACCACGACATCGGCGTAGCCAAAGCCCAGCTTCTCGACCATGACAATGCGCTTGTCGGCATCCGGGATGCTCTCGCGCACAAGATCCTCGCCGGTCACGCCGACATGCGCGCCACCGCCCGCGAGCTCGCGCGCAATTTCGGAAGCCGAGAGAAACAGGACCTCGACGCCCTCAAGCCCCTTGATGTGGCCGACATAACCGCGCCCGCCACGCGCCTGCACGATCGGCAGGCCAGCGCGGGCAAAGAACGCCATGGCATTGTCCTGAAGGCGGCCCTTTGAGGGAACGGCAAGAATGAGATGGCTCATGCGCCTGCCCCCGCAAGACGATCAATCCAGACGGAGAAGCCAACGGCCGGCACGGGGGTTGGCGCACCAAGCAGCGTAACGAGCCCATCATAGCGCCCGCCACCAATGGCCGGCTGGGCTTTCGCTGCCTCCGCCTCAACCTCGAACACGAAGCCGGAATAGTAATCGAGCCTTCGTCCAAACCCGAAATCAAGCACCAGATCGGCAGGGCCATTCCGGGCGTCTTCGATTGCCCGAAGCCGCAGCGTCAGCGAAGCGCGCGCACGCCCCAGATCAAGGCGATGGCTTGCCAGCAGCGCATCGAGCCTTGCAACGGACTGGTCTGCCGGCCCTGAGATGGCGAGATACTCCGCAATGGCCTGTGCCGTTGCCGCAGGCAGCGCCCCTCCGGCCGCATCTTCCGCCTGCTCCAGAAACCTGTCGGCGATCTCGGCAACGCTGCGCCCACCGACCGCCTGAAGCCCACCAATGGCCAGGAGATCCTCAACCAGCGCCCGCGCACCCGCCCGGTCTGCCCCCGCAAGCGCGCCGAGAACGCCTTCCTTGGCCAGGCCCTTGCGCTGGACTGACAGCTCGGGAAGCGTGTGAGGCAGCAATTGCCCGCGTCCGAACGCGCGCGACAATCTGCGCCGCCAGGACGGTGTCAGGTCAAGCGCGCCCAGGAAGGCGCGAAACAGCCCGGCATCGCCCATGCGCACCACAGGGCAGGCAAGGCCACCACGCCTTGCCACATCGAGCGCAAATGCGAGGATTTCAGCGTCCGCTTGCTCGCTGTCCTGACGTCCCAGCAGCTCTGCGCCGGCCTGGGTGAATTCTCCAACGCCTGCACCCTGGCGCTGACGAAACACTGCGCCGTGATAGGCATAGGCGCCCAAGCGCTCGTGCGATCCGGAGACGAGATGAAGGCGGCACACCGGCAAGGTCATTTCCGGCCGGAGGCACCATTCGCGACCCTCTGCATCGGTGGTCAGATAAAGCCGTCGCCCAAGATCCTCGCCAAGCAGATCAAGCATCAATTCCGCAGGCTGCAGAACAGGCGGATCGACCGCAGCATAGCCTGCGGCAAGAAACGGCGCGAGAAAGCGCTCGCGTGCGCTGGTGTTGGCTGAATTGCTCATGTCACGCTGCGGTCTATCAGCGCTTCAGCCTGTTGGCGAGATCAGGCAGCGCCGATCCTCTATGAAAGCCGCACACCCAGCCGCCCGGCAAGGTCCTGAACGAACTGCTGCGCCACGCGGCCCGAGCGCGCGCCGCGCGTCGTCGACCATTCCAGCGCCTCAGCGCGAAGCTCTTCTGCAGACACTGTCAGCCCATAGGCTTTGACATAACCGCCGACCATCTCGAGATATTCGTCCTGGCTGCACTTGTGGAAACCAAGCCACAGCCCGAACCGGTCCGACAGCGACACTTTCTCTTCAACCGCCTCTCCGGGATTGATCGCGGTCGAGCGTTCATTGTCCATCATGTCGCGTGGCAGAAGATGGCGCCGGTTCGAGGTGGCATAGAACAAGACGTTCGTGGGCCGGCCCTCAATGCCGCCTTCAAGCGCTGCCTTGAGAGACTTGTAGGAGGCGTCGCCACCATCAAAGGACAGGTCGTCGCAGAAAATCAGGAACCGGGCCGAGGACGCCCGCATGTGCCCCATGAGCAGCGGCAGGCTTTCGATTTCCTCACGGTGGATCTCGACAAGTTTCAGCTCAGGCGCTCCGGGCTTCAGGCCTGCGACCACGCTGGCATGCGCAGCCTTGACCAACGATGACTTGCCCATGCCACGCGCACCCCAGAGCAACGCGTTGTTTGCGGGCAAGCCGTGAGCGAACCGCCGCGTGTTCTCAAGAAGTGTGTCGCGCTGGCGCTCGATGCCGATCAGCAGCCCGACATCAACGCGGTTGACGTTGGGGACCGGCAGCAACTGGCCAACATCGGCCTGCCAAACGAAGGCATCCGCACCGGAGATGTCAAAGGGCGCGGGCGGCTTCGGCGCGAGGCGCTCGACAGCCGTCGAGAGGCGCGCGAGTTCTTTCAAGATCTCGGAAAGCGTGGGGTCAGACATGCCAGCGCCCTAACATGGGACTTTCGATCCGAGAAGGGGGGCGTCATCCCACAGGTCCCTGTCACCAGTCGATTGAGGAATCAACAGCCAGTTTTTATGCTGGTTCGCGTCATTCACCGCAGGTTCAAACCGTTCACCCCATTGGGCATGGCACGTGGACAGGTCCGGGCAATTGCTGCAATGACACCACCGTATCTCCAGGGGCGGAATTCATATGGCAAAGTGGGTCTATACCTTCGGTGACGGCAAGGCCGAGGGCCAGTCGAGCATGCGCAACCTCTTGGGCGGCAAGGGCGCGAACCTCGCGGAAATGTCGAACCTCGGGCTCCCCGTTCCGCCTGGCTTTACCCTCACGACCGAGGTGTGCGTCGCCTACTACGCCAATCAGCGCAAATACCCCGATGGATTGAAGGCCGAGGTCGAGGCGGCCGTGGCCCATGTCGGCGCGCTGGTTGGAAAGCGCTTCGGCGATCCGTCCAATCCACTCCTTGTCTCGGTACGCTCAGGCGCGCGCGCCTCGATGCCTGGCATGATGGATACCGTGCTCAATCTTGGATTGAACGACGAAACCGTCATTGGCCTTGCCGCCGGCACCGGAAACAGGCGCTTTGCTTTTGACAGCTATCGCCGGTTCATCACCATGTACTCGAATGTCGTCCTCGACGTGGAACACCACAATTTCGAGGAAGTTCTTGAACATGTGAAGGAAGAGAAGGGCTACATCCTCGATACGGATATGACGGCCGAGGACTGGGAAGCGATCATCAAGGACTACAAGGACCTTGTCATGACGCATACCGGCAAGCCATTCCCGCAGGCACCGGAAGAACAGCTCTGGGGCGCCATTGGCGCGGTATTCTCCTCCTGGATGAACCAGCGCGCGATCACCTATCGCAGGCTCCATGCCATCCCCGAGAGCTGGGGCACGGCGGTCAACATTCAGGCCATGGTGTTTGGCAATATGGGCGACACCTCGGCAACAGGTGTGGCTTTCACCCGCAACCCTTCGACCGGCGCGCGCGAGCTTTACGGCGAGTTTCTGGTGAACGCCCAGGGTGAGGACGTGGTTGCCGGCATCCGCACCCCGCAGGACATCACGGAAGCGGCGCGGATTGCTGCCAGATCGAACCGGCCTTCAATGGAAACACTGATGCCCGGCACCTACACGGATTTTCGGGCGATCTGCGACAAGCTCGAGGCCCACTACCGCGATATGCAGGACATTGAGTTCACGGTTGAACAGGGCAAGCTCTGGATGCTCCAGACCCGCAGCGGCAAGCGCACCGGCAAGGCGGCGCTGCGTATTGCCGTTGATCTGGCCAATGAAGGCGTGATCCCGCGTGAGGAAGCCGTGAAGCGGGTCGATCCGGGCTCGCTGGATCAGCTCCTGCATCCAACCATCGACCCGAAGGCCGCGCGTGATGTTCTGGCAACCGGTCTGCCAGCTTCGCCCGGCGCTGCAGCCGGCGCGATCGTGTTCTCGTCTGATGAAGCCGAGATCATGAAGGGCAAGGGCATCGCGGTTATTCTTGTCCGCGTGGAAACCAGCCCTGAAGACATTCACGGCATGCACGCCGCCGAAGGCATCCTGACAACACGCGGCGGCATGACCAGCCATGCGGCAGTTGTCGCCCGCGGCATGGGAAAACCCTGCGTTTCGGGGGCAGGTGGCCTGAAGGTCGATTACCGCGCACAGACCATGACAGTTGCCGGACGAACCTTCGCAAAAGGCGAGTTCATCACCATTGATGGCTCGAGTGGACAGGTTCTTGCAGGTCGGGTCGCCATGCAGCAGCCCGAGCTTTCGGGTGACTTTGGCACTTTGATGGAATGGGCCGACCGCGTCCGGCGCATGAAGGTCAGGGCGAACGCCGAAACGCCAGCCGACGCGCGAACAGCCCTTGGCTTTGGCGCGGAAGGCATCGGCCTGTGCCGGACCGAGCACATGTTTTTCGACGAAACCCGCATTCTCGCCGTGCGCGAGATGATCCTCGCCGACAATGAAGCGGGTCGCCGCGCAGCGTTGGCCAAGATCCTGCCGATGCAGCGGGCTGACTTCGTCGAGCTGTTTGAAATCATGCAGGGCCTGCCGGTCACCATCCGGTTGCTGGATCCACCGCTGCACGAGTTCCTGCCGCATACCGACCAGGAGATGCAGGGGGTTGCGACCGCCATGGGCGTCCCGGTTGCGCGGATCGAGGCGCGCCGCGCCGAACTCCACGAGTTCAACCCGATGCTCGGCTTTCGCGGGTGCCGCCTCGCCATTGCCTATCCCGAGATCGCCGAAATGCAGGCCCGGGCCGTCTTTGAGGCTGCCGTTGAAGCCGGCAAGCGCACCGGCCATCCGGTCGTGCCCGAGATCATGGTCCCGCTTGTCGCCATGAAGGCCGAGCTTGACCTGATCAAGGCACGCATCGTTGCGGTTGCGGAGGCCGTGGCGAAGGAGACAGGCATTACGATCGAGTATCAGGTCGGCACCATGATCGAGCTTCCGCGCGCAGCCCTCAGGGCTGGCGAGATTGCTCAGTCCGCCGAGTTCTTCTCGTTTGGCACC
>JAIYEB010000152.1 GCA_027487195.1 Hyphomicrobiales bacterium
GGGACGATCTGCCGACCGGCGACCGGCGCTGGTATTTTCCAATCGTTCGGATTGCACCACCAGGGCGCGCGCCATTTGATGTGATGTCAGTCCATACAACCCGGCCACCGCCGATGTTTGCGGGGCAGTCAGAGCAATTGGCATGGGTGAGTGCTGCTGCGGCAAGGATCGGGCGCGAGCGCCTGATCGTGGCCGGCGACTTCAACCTCACGCCATATTCGACGCGGTTTCTGCCTTTTGAACAAGGCCTTGCACTGCATCGGGCAACGCGCGCTCTACCTTCATTCCCGACGTGGAGCTTGCGCATTCCTTTTGCGGTCTGGCCATTTCTGCCCATCGACCATGTGTTTCATGGCGATGGTTTCATCGCTGTCAGCGCAGCCCTTGGACCAGATCTCGGGTCAGACCATTATCCCGTCATCGTGCGACTGCGGGAACGATAGATCCGGGCTCCCGATATAAAATCAGAGTGCACTTTCGCCAAACCGGCTGACGCAAAAACGCCCGGGTGTTTCCACCCGGGCGTTTTGTTGTGTTCCGCGCAAAAGCCGAGGCCTTCGCGTGGCTGCCTGGCTCAGACCGAGTAGTACATTGCGTACTCGACCGGATGGGGCGTGTGCTCGAAGCGGATCACTTCGCCCATCTTGAGCTCGATGTAGCTCTCGATCATGTCTTCCGTGAACACGCCGCCGGCCAGCAGGAACTTGTGGTCCTTGCGCAGCGAGTCGAGTGCTTCGCGCAGTGACGCGCACACGGTCGGGATCTTCTTCAGCTCGCGCGGCGGCAGATCGTAGAGATCCTTGTCCATGGCTTCGCCCGGATGGATCTTGTTCACGATGCCGTCGAGGCCTGCCATGAGCAGCGCCGAGAATGCGAGGTAGGGGTTGGCACCCGGATCAGGGAAGCGAACCTCAACGCGCTTGGCCTTCGGCGAGTTCGTCCACGGAATACGGCAGGAGGCCGAACGGTTGCGGGCCGAATAGGCCAGCAGCACGGGGGCTTCATAGCCGGGGACAAGGCGCTTGTAGGAGTTCGTCAGCGGGTTGGTGAACGCGTTGATCGCCTTGGCGTGCTTGATGACGCCGCCGATGTAGTACAGGCAGGTCTCCGAGAGGCCAGCGTACTTGTCGCCAGCGAACATCGGCTTGCCGCCCTTCCAGATCGACTGGTGGCAATGCATGCCTGAGCCATTGTCGCCGTAGACGGGCTTGGGCATGAACGTTGCCGACTTGCCATAGGCCTGGGCCACGTTGTGGATGCAGTACTTGTAGATCTGCAGCTGGTCGGCCATCGTCACGAGCGTGTTGAACTTCATGCCAAGCTCATGCTGGGCAGAGGCCACCTCGTGGTGATGCTTTTCAACCGTGACGCCCATCGAGGCCATGGCCGCAAGCATTTCGCCGCGGATGTCCTGGCAGCTGTCGAGCGGCGGCACCGGGAAGTAGCCACCCTTGGTTGCGACATGGTGGCCAAGGTTGCCTGACTCATACTCGGTTGCCGTGTTGATCGGCAGCTCGGTCGAGTCGACCTTGAACATCACGTGGTAGGGGTCGGCGGCGTACTTCACGTCGTCGAAAATGAAGAATTCAGCTTCGGGGCCGACGAAGATCGTGTCGCCGATGCCGGTCGACTTCAGATAGGCTTCTGCCTTCTTGGCGATCGAACGCGGGTCGCGATCATAGGCTTCGCCAGAGATCGGGTCGAGCACGTCGCACACAATCGACATGGTCGTCTGTGCGAAGAACGGATCGATCGTGGCCGAGGTCGGATCAGCCATCAACATCATGTCGGACTCGTTGATCGCCTTCCAGCCGGCGATCGAGGAGCCGTCAAACATGATGCCTTCGACAAGGAGATCCTCGTCGACCATGGTGACGTCGTAGGTCAGATGCTGCCACTTGCCGCGATAGTCCGTGAACCGAAAGTCCACGTACTTCACGTCCTTGTCCTTGATGGCCTTCAGGACGTCCTTGACGGTCTTCATTCCTCTCATCCCTCGCGCTTTTGGGCTGTCATGTACCGCGGAGTGCGGCGTTGGTGGTTTGCTGCCGGGGGCAGCACTTTCTTCGTCGGCATCAACCGCGATGGTTGTGCCAGCGATATGCGAAATAGGCCTAGATGGCGTCGACGCCAGTTTCTCCTGTCCGGATTCTGACGACTTCCTCGACGTTCAGGACGAAAATCTTGCCATCGCCAATGCGCCCGGTCTGGGCCGCCTTGCGAATGGCATCAATGGCCCGGTCGACCATTTCGTCGCCCAGAACCACCTCGATTTTCACCTTAGGCAGGAAATCGACGACATACTCGGCGCCGCGATAAAGCTCGGTATGGCCCTTCTGACGGCCAAAGCCCTTGGCTTCGGTGACCGTGATTCCCAGAAGACCAGCGTCCTGCAAGGCCTCTTTGACCTCGTCCAGCTTGAACGGCTTGATGATGGCTTCGATTTTCTTCATGAACGCCCGCCCGAATTCATTCGTTCCATTCCGCTCTGCAAGCCTTGCCTGATGAGGCCCGACCTTGCCCAGCCGTTTTGCATGCATCGTGCCAGAAGGCCAAGTCAGACGATTGCGCAGGAAATAGCCAATTTCTACTTCAGATATTCGTCGGCACGTTCGTTGCGCTTGAGTCTGTGCACGCGCTCTGGGCAGTTTGCCCGATTATTGTGCAAATAGCGACTCTCGAAGAGCCGTCCGGCGTCAGTTCAAGACATTCGTCTTTGCCACGTATCCCTGCTCAGGCACGTGGACGAACATGTCATCGAGCTGCGGATGGCGCAGGGGATGACCCGAGTCATCCAAGAGCAGATTCTGCTCCGAGACATAGGCGACGTACTCGGTCTGATCATTCTCGGCGAGCAGGTGATAGAAGGGCTGGTTCTTGCTCGGACGCAAATGCTCCGGGATCGCAAGCCACCACTCCTCCGTATTGTTGAACACCGGGTCGACGTCGAAAATCACGCCGCGAAACGGATAGAGACGGTGGCGAACCACATCTCCAATGCGAAACCGTGCGGCACGTGAGCGGTCTTCGGCAGAAGTCATTTCGGGCATCAAGGGTGTCAACAAGCCGTTGTAAAGTTGCGATGCACACCGAGCTAGGTGCGTCGCGGGGGGCTGTCAATAAAGCCAGTGATTCGTCCCCGGCTCAGTTTCCCAAGCGCCGGCCACAACGGCCTACAAGCCATAGGCCGTGGCGCGCTCCGGGTCTTTGGATGCCACGATCCGCGCAAGGTCGACCATGACCTTTGCCTGTTTCCAGGTTGCATCATCCTGCATCTTGCCATCGATCATCACGGCGCCTGAACCGTTCGGCATCGCCTCAATGATACGCGTTGCAAACGCCACTTCTGCAGGATCAGGCGAGAACACGGACTTGGCGATGGCAATCTGGGTTGGGTGCAGCGACCACGCGCCAACACACCCCATCAGGAAGGCGTTGCGAAACTGCGCTTCGCAGGCCGCAGTATCCGAAAAATCGCCAAAGGGGCCATAGAATGGCTTCAGACCGCTGGCGAGGCACGCATCCACCATCCTGGCCACCGTGTAGTGCCACAGATCCTGCTGGAAGCGCTGCCTGTGAGCTTCGCCGCTGGCATCCGCGAGGACGGCATAGTCTGGATGCCCGCCGCCCACGCGGGTCGTCTTCATCCCACGCGATGCGGCAAGATCGGCCGGCCCAAGGCTCATGCCGTGCATGCGGGGCGAGGCTGATGCGATTGCCTCCACATTCTTGACGCCCTCGGCTGTTTCAAGAATCGCATGGATCAGGATGGGCTTGGCAATGGCGTGACGGGCTTCAAGCTGCGCCAGCAATTGATCGAGGTAATGGATATCCCATGGGCCTTCGACCTTGGGCAGCATGATGACATCAAGCCGATCGCCAACGGCGCCGACAATTTCGATGACATCATCGAGCGCCCAGGGCGAGTTGAGCGCGTTCATGCGGATCCAGAAGCCGGTGCTGCCGAAATCCACGTCCTTGCCAATCGCAATCGTGCCTGCGCGGGCTTCGAGCTTTTGATCCGCGGGGATGGCATCCTCGAGATTTGCCAGAACCACATCGACCTGCCTGACAAGGTCTGGCACCTTGGCGCGCATCTTGTCGATATGCGGCGGCACAAAGTGGATCATCCGCTCAAGCCTGACCGGCAAATCACGAAAGGGCTCGGGCGCGCCGATCGCAAGGGGCTTGAAGTGGTTTCGCGGAAGCTTCATGGCAACCTCAATTGGAAAAGCGGAAAGCACGTGCCAGATCGCATGCCTCATCCCAGTCAAGCGCACAATGTGACGGAAGGCGAGGGGGCATGACATCGCGCATCGTCTGGCTATGCCTGGTCATTGGCCTTGGGGCTGGCCTCGTGCCGTTCCTTCTGGTTGGCTCGCCACCGCTTCAGGACATGCCAAACCATCTTGCGCGCATTGCCGTCATCGCGGCAAACGGCGCGGACCCGGACCTTGCACGCTATTATGCCGTCAATTGGGTGGCGATCCCAAACCTTGCGCTTGATCTTGTGGCTCCGCCATTGATGCCGCTTCTGGGTGTTGAGCGGGCAGGGTCGGTCTTCGTGGCCTTGGCGTTGGTGCTTGCGGTCACCGGGCCATTCGCCATTCAGCTTGCCCGCAATGGCCGTATTGGTCTCGCGCCGGTCTTCGGCCTTGTGCTCATGCATAGTGAGATCACAGCCATTGGCCTGATCAACTATCACTTCGGGGTTGGGCTTGCGCTCTGGGGCGTTGCGGCATGGATCTGGCTCGACCAACGCCCGGTGTTGCGGTTTGGCGCCGGCCTTGCCTTCGCGATCGCCACGTATTTTTGCCATGTCATGGCCGCCGGCCTGTTTGGTCTTGGCGTGCTCGCCATTGAAGTCGGTCGGCTGATTGATCGAAGGACCGCTCTTGCGCCCGCTGCCATCCTGAGCCGGGGGCTTTGTGCGGGGCTGGCCTTCCTTGCCCTCCCAGCCCTGTTCCTGACGAGCCCGAGTTCTGGACTTGGCAGTGATGAAGCCATCATGTGGACGATGCTCGGCAAGGACATCGGGCTTGTGATTGCGCTCAGAGCCTATGAGGGTTGGGCAGAAATCATTGTCTGGGCAGGGCTTTTTCTGGCTGTTGCTGGCGCGTTCGCATTCCGCCTGGTGCGCGCTGACTGGACCTGCCGCGTTCTGGTCGCGCTGTGCATCATCGTCTACATCGCTGCGCCGCGCGCGATCTTTGATGGCTGGTTGGTGGATCAACGCCTGCCGCATGGCATGATCCTGATGATCCTTGGCTTTCTGGATGTGCGCTCACCCGGCCAGAGGGCGCTGTCGGTCGCGCTTGCGGGGCTTGCCGCGCTTGTCTTTGTCCGAAGCACGGATGTTGCGTTGAAATGGCGCGAGATCGATCTAACGGCGCAGGCGTTTCGAACCGCACTGGCGGCGTTTCCACGCGGCGTGAAGGTCGGTGTCCTGCTCGCTGATCGCCCGGAACGTTCCATTCGGGCCGATGCCACGCTTCATATCGCCGGACATGCGGTTGTGACGCGCTCAGCCCTTGTCTCAAGCCTTTTTGCCGAGCCCGGCAAGCAGGTTGTCGCCGTGCGTGAGCCCTGGCGCACCCATGTCCATCCCGGCGATATCTGGCCGCCAACGCTTGCGGAGTATGAGGCCAGCGCCTACCGGTTCACGCGGGACTGGTGTGACGTCATGGATGTGATTGTCGTGCTTCATGGCGGCTCAAACAGGAGCACACCATTTCAGGGCCTTTCAGCGGAAAGCTTTCATCCCGTGTTTGCAATCTGGTCGTTGCAAGACCGCGCGGCATGTCGGGTCCGCGTTTCAACGCGTTGACCTTCCTGGCCAAGGAAAGCTAACGGCACTCTGATGAACGCTTGCTGGGTGCCATGGAACGTCTGATCGAGCTTGCTATCCCGTTCTTCGGGCCGATCCTCATGGGCTATCTGGCGGGGCGCTTGATCCCAAAGCCTGCGGATGGGCTGGCGTGGCTCAATTTCTTCACGATCTACATCGCGCTTCCACCGGTGTTCTATCAACTGATCTCGAAGACGCCGATCGAGCAGCTGCTCAATCCGGCCTTTGTGTTTGGGTCGCTCTATTCGTCGTTTACGGCCTTTGCGCTGGCTTGCGCTGCCGCGTTCTTCATTCTCAAGGGCCGGATCAGGGATGCGGTCGTGGCCGGCGGCATTGGCGGGTATGGCAACGTTGGCTACATGGGGCCAGGCTTGGCTCTTGCCGTCCTTGGGCCAATGGCCGCGCCGCCCATGGCGCTGATCTTCACATTCGACTGCATCCTGTTTTTCGCGATTATTCCGCTGCTGCTCGCGATCCATGAAGGCCAGACCAACCTCAAATCGACGCTTGTGACCATCTTCAAGCGGATTTTCTACAATCCCTTCATCATTGCGACGATCCTTGGTGTTCTGGCAGCAAGCTTCCAATTCAAGGTGCCGGGCGCGGTTGATCGCACCCTGTCCTTCCTGATGGGGGCGGCAGCCCCCTCGGCGCTTTTTGCGCTTGGGGTGACAGTTGCCATGCGGCCTGTTGGAAGGCTTCCGGCTGAAATCACGGTCGCGCTCGCAATCAAGCTGCTTTTGCACCCGATCATCGTCTACGTGATGCTCTCGATCCTTGGGAACTTTGATCGGGTCTGGGTCTATACCGCGATCCTGATGGCAGCGCTGCCGCCGGCCCTTTCTGTGTTTGTTATGGCAACGCAATACCAGACCTATGTTGAGCGCGCTTCAACGGCGGTGCTGTTTGGAACCGTGTTTTCGGTCCCGACCTTGCTGACTTGGCTCTATCTGCTGGAACACGATATCATTCCCATCGACCTGTTTCCCTGATCTGGAATGCGCCGATGCGTCCGCTGGAAGGCCTGCTCGTTCTGGATTTCTCGACCCTGCTGCCGGGCCCTTACGCAACTCTGATGCTGGCCGAGGCTGGTGCGCGGGTTGTCAAGGTAGAGCGGCCCGGTGGAGAGGACAGCACGCGCTTTGAGCCCTCCTGGGGCAACACCAGCGCCATCCATGCGTTGCTCAACCGCGGCAAGGAAGTGATCTTTGCTGATCTCAAATCAAGAGATGACATGGCAAGGCTCAAACCCTTGCTCAGCTCCTGCGATGTGCTCGTTGAGCAATTTCGCCCGGGCGTCATGGCACGCCTTGGCATTGGTGAACCTGACGTTCGTAAGCTCAATCCCGGCGTGATCTATTGCTCGATCTCGGGTTATGGCCAGACCGGACCTTACGCGCAAAAGCCCGACCATGATCTTGGCTATCAAGCGTCAACAGGGCTTCTTGCGCTTGGCGGACCGCATGTGCCGGCAGCCCTCAGCGCTGATATTGCAGGCGGCAGCTACCCGGCGATGATCAACATTCTCCTCGCGCTGCAGCGCCGCGCCCGCACGGGCGAGGGGGCGATGCTGGATATTGCGATGGCGGATGGATGCTTTCCGTTCACGCTGTTCGCCCAGGCTGAAATGCAGGCCGGAGGCGGCCTGCCTGGGCCGGGAAAGGGCATGCTCAACGGCGGTCTGGCGCGCTATCGCGTCTATACCGCTTCCGACGGCGTCGGCATTGCGGTTGCAGCGCTCGAGCCGAAGTTCTGGGCTGAAGTGATATCCGTCACGGGGCTCGAGCCAGACCCGGACGAGGACATCACAGCCCGGAGGCTTCAAGCCATTCTTGGCGCCAAACCCTCGCAGTACTGGGCGAAAGCGTTTGACGGCAGGGATGCATGCGTCAGTGTTGTTGCATCCCTCTCTGAGGCCAGATCCGATCCGCATTTCATTGGCCGGGGTCTGCAGGCTCACAGCATTGAAAACGCTGACGGAAAGCGGATGGACGCCGCTCCTGTGCCGATTGCCTCGATCTTCCGTGGCAAGCCCTGAGATCCCGGCAAAGCCTCTTGATCCGATCGGACAGACGCCTTGCCTACGCCCGCTCGACCACTCCGGCCCCAAGACCCTGGCGCATGACAAGACGGCGTATCGGGCCTGAAAGTCCGGCAACGCCAAGGCCTGCCGCACGCAACGCATCAGCTGGCAAGAGCGGCGACAGGAGCGTGCGATTGACGATATCAACGACGCTGGTCCTGGTCCTGACATCGCCGGAGCGCGCGCGGCTGTAGGCCGAGAGAAGGTTCTCCGAGCCGATATCGTCGTTTGAGCCAAGCGCTTCTGCAACGAGTTGCGCTATGGTTTGCCCGTCACGGAACCCGAGGTTCAGCCCCTGTGCGCCAATCGGGGGCAGCACATGGCCAGCCTCGCCCACGAGCACAATCCGCTTGGCAGCAAAGCGCTCAGGTGTCAGTCCCGACAGGGGCCATGCGCCACGTGGACCTGCGGGCGTCAGTTTTCCAAGGATGGAGTGGCTGCGCCGCTCGAGTTCGACAGACAGTTCGCTGTCGTTCATTGCCGCCATGTCGGCTGCTTCGTCGGGTGACACGACAGCCACGAGCGACGAGCGACGGCCGGGCATCGGCACAAGGGTGAACGGGCCGGTTTTGGTATGAAACTCGGTCGAAATCCCGCGATGTGGCGCGGTATGGGTCAGGTTGAGCGTGACCGCTGTTTGCGGATAGGTCCAGGCCTTGACCGAAATTCCGGCCATATCCCGCAACTTCGAATGGCGCCCGTCTGATGCAATCACAAGCCGCGCTTCGACAGCGGGCCCGTCATCAAGCTCGATGCGCACCCGATCGGTCATGATCTCCGCACCAACCGCAAGCGCTTCGCGAAGGGTAATGCCCGGTTCCGCGCTGATCGCGCGTTCAAGCACGTCCACGAGATCGCTGTTGGCAATGTTATGCCCAAACGCGGCAAGCCCGAGTTCGTCTGATCGAAACATCAGGGTCGGCGCTTTGATGAGCGCGCCCGTATCGTCGATGATGCGCATCGCAACGAGCGGCTCGGTCTTGCCGGCCAATCCTTCAGCAACGCCAAGCTCCTCAAGGAACGCCATTGACGGACCAAGCAGCGCCGTTGTCCGGTTGTCGTTGCCAGCGCGCTTTCGAATGAGCGTGACCTGAGCGCCGGCACGCGCCAGCGCAAGGCTTGCGGCAAGACCCGCCGGGCCACCGCCAACCACTGCAACGCTGTTTTGTCCAAGGTCCTGCACTGTGATCTGGCCTGCCACGTCAAAGCGCTCCATACATGCGCTGTGGTGTCATGCGCCGGGAAATGGAGCAAGGCGGAGGAGCGTCGCAGTTGGCAAATCTAGATCGGCGGCACCTGGCTGCGCTTGGTGTTCATGTGATGACCGCGAGCGGGGCGGCGCTTGGGCTTCTGGCGCTTCTTGCAACGCTCAACGGGCGATTTGATCACGCCTTCATGTATCTCGGTCTTGCCCTCCTGATTGATGGGATCGACGGCTTTTTTGCACGAAAGGCCGATGTCGATACCCATGCGCCGCGCTTTGACGGCGCATTGCTCGACCTTGTGGTTGACTACACAACCTATGTCCTTGTTCCCGTCGTGATGCTGCTCAAAGCCGGGGTGTTTCCGGAAGCGGTTGCACTTCCCCTATCTTTGCTCATTGCCGTGTCGGCAGCGCTTTACTTTGCAGATCGGAACATGAAGACCGATGAGGGCTGGTTTCGCGGTTTTCCAGCGCTCTGGAACATCGTTGCCTTCTATCTGATCGTGTTTTCGCTGCCACATTGGATCTCGGCCGTTACAGCGCTCCTGCTTGTTGCAGCGCAGTTCATGCCGATCCTTGTCACGCATCCCATGCGGGTTCAGCGGTTTCGACTGATCACAGCCGTTGTGGTGTCGCTTTGGGCTGGTGCTGCCCTCATTGTGACCTTCCAGGCGCTGACGCCCGACCTTTTGACTGGCACGCTCTTGATTGCCGGGCTTTTGTGGGTAGGGCTTGCGGGCGTTATCAGCGGGCGATCCGCACGGAGCTAGTGGAGCAAATCTGACATTTGCGCCTCGCGGGACATCAGGCACTTTTGCGAATGTCAGATCTAAAGCTCCACTGGAATTCATGGTTCGCTCGTGATCCTTTGATTCTGACATTTGCTCAGTGCACGGTATCGATCAGAAGCAAATGTCAGAATCGGACCACGAGACATGCCTGAGGCCTATATCGTTGACTATCTGCGCACGCCCATTGGTCGCTATGCCGGCGCACTGGCGCAGGTGCGCACAGATGATCTCGCTGCGATCCCGATCCGGGCGCTTGTCGAACGGCATGCCTTTCTGGCGGCTGAGATCGACGAGGTCTTCTTGGGCTGCGCCAATCAGGCGGGCGAAGATAACCGCAACGTTGCACGCATGGCGGTTCTCCTGTCCGGTCTGGGCGAAAGCATCCCGGGCGTGACGCTCAATCGTCTATGCGCCTCCGGGCTTGATGCGGTGGCAGCCGCAGCGCGCGCCATCAAGGCCGGCGAAATCGACATTGCCATTGCCGGCGGTGTTGAAAGCATGACACGTGCGCCGTTCGTGACCGCCAAGGCCAGCGAGGCCTTTCAGCGCGCGCCGGAAATCCACGACACCACCATTGGCTGGCGCTTCGTCAATCCCGCGATCAAGGCGCAGTATGGCATCGACAGCATGCCGGAGACCGGCGAGGCCGTTGCCGCGCAGTTTTCGATCTCGCGCGCGGATCAGGATGCATTTGCGCTCAAGAGCCAAAGATGTGTCCAGACCGCCTTGGCCAGGGGTGTCTTTGCCGAAGAGGTCGTGCCGGTCGTGATCAAGGGTCGCAAGGGCGATGTGATCGTCAGTCAGGACGAGCACCCCAGAGCCGATACGAGCGCCGAAAGCCTGGCCGCCCTGAAGCCCTATGTCCGGCCAGACGGAACGCTGACCGTTGGAAACTCGGCCGGGATCAATGACGGCGCGGCGGCGCTTGTCCTCATGTCAGGCGAAGCCGTGGCCCGCCATGGGGTAACGCCGCTTGCCAGGATTTCTGGAATGGCGTCCGCCGGGGTCTTGCCCGGCATCATGGGCATTGGGCCGGTTCCTTCAACGCAAAAACTCATGTCTCGCCTTAAATTGTCGATCCAAGCCTTTGATCTCATTGAACTGAACGAGGCCTTTGCCTCCCAGGGCCTTGCAGTCCTGCGTGGTCTTGGCGTTGCGGACGATGCTGCCCACGTCAATCCAAACGGCGGTGCCATTGCGCTTGGCCACCCGCTTGGCATGACCGGCGCGCGGATAGTTGGCACGCTGGCGCGCGAAATGGCACGGCGCGGTGCAGGGCGCGGGCTTGCCACCATGTGTGTTGGCGTCGGCCAGGGCGTCAGCATGGCGCTTGACGGGGTCTAGGCCAGCATCAGCCGTTCCAGCCCGCGAAAGTGATAGCGATTGGCAAAGACCGGCTGCTCGGCAAGCTTAAGGTCCGGGCGGCGTTGAAACAGGATCGGGAGCGCAAGCTCCAGTTCGAGGCGGGCGAGCGGCGCTCCAATGCAGAAATGGATGCCGCCGCCAAAGGAAACGTTGCCCGGATCGGTTCGTTGAACGTCGAGAACATCCGGTTTTGAAAAGCGCGCCGGATCCCGGTTGGCAGCTCCGAGCAAAAGGCCGATCCGATCACCAACTCTCAGGCGATGGCCTGCAATCTCGACTGGCTCCAGCGCATAGCGCGTGAACATGTGCAGCGGCGTGTCGAACCGCAGCAACTCCTCGATTGTGGCAGACGTTGAGGCGGCGCTCGAGAACAACTCTCCTGGTGCCAGCCCATGGCTCAGGAGTGCAGCCACACCGTTCCCGATGGCGTGAACGGTTGCCTCATGACCGGCATTGAGTAGCAGGATGACTGTCGAGATCAGCTCATCGCGTGACAGACGGTCGCCGCCTGCTTCAGCTTCAATCAGTGTGCTGATGAGATCATCCCCAGGGGCTTTGCGGCGCTGATCGATCAGGCCAGACAGGAAAGCCACAAACGCCTGGCTCGCCGCAACCGCCCGATCCTCAACCGCTCTGGAGCGGTCAAACTGATACATCGCAACCATGGCATGCGACCAGGCCAGCAAATCCGGCGCGCGCAGAGGATCGACGCCAAGCAGACCTGCAATGACGTGAACCGGGATTGGCTCGGCATAGGTCGAAAGCAGATCGAATGCCTCCCGTCCCGGCATCTGATCGATCAGGCGATGGCACAGCGCTGCAATTTCAGGGCGTAA
>JAIYEB010000353.1 GCA_027487195.1 Hyphomicrobiales bacterium
GATGAGGTCGTGATCAGCGGCGAGGTCAGCGCATAGAGCTGGGGCGTTCCCATGCGCCGGCCAAGGTCCATGCCATTGACGATGTTGCCCCATTGGTCCGAGCCGCCCATCTGCAGCGTGCAGCCGAACCGGCGATTGAGCTCAACGAAGTCATAGGCTTGCAGGATCATGTAGTTGAATTCGATGAAGGACAGTTCCTGCTCGCGATCGAGCCTGAGCTTCACGGAATCCATCGACAGCATGCGGTTGATCGAGAAATGCTTGCCCACATCGCGCAGCATTTCGATCCAGTTGAGCGTTGTGAGCCATTCGGCGTTATCGGGCTGGATGGCGTCGTTTGCCCCCTCCCCGAACTGGATGAAGCGACTGAACACCTGGGCAATCCCGCGCTTGTTTGCCTCAATGTCCTCAAGCGACAGGATGCGGCGCGATTCGTCGCGTCCGGAAGGATCACCGACCCGCGTTGTGCCGCCACCCATCAGCGCGATCGGCTTGCCGCCGGTGGCCTGCAGCCAATGCAGCATCATGATCTGCACGAGGCTTCCGACATGGAGCGACGGCGCCGTGCAGTCAAAGCCGATATAGCCGACAAGGCCGCCGCGTTGGGCCTCGTTGTCAAGGCCGGCCAGGTCGGAGCACTGGTGAATAAAGCCGCGCTCGGTCAGTGTGCGAAGAAATTCGGATTTGACTGTCATCACTTGCCTCGTGCCCGGCGTTTAGCGGGGATCAGGCAAAAGTTCCAGACATGATCGGCCTTGATCCCTCAGCCTTCATCGCCTGCAGAGGCATCAGCAGAGACAAGGCTTGACGCAAGGCCACGGGCCTGAAAGGTCACGGGGCAGCGTTGCTTCGCTCCTCTTTCCGCTTGAAGCAACCGGAAGACACGTTGAGATAACCCCCATCCAGGCGGGAGCGCAGGAAATCCATGGCCAGAACTGAGGACGCAACACTCGAACTGTTCCGCAGTGTCCCGGTCATACCGGTCGTCGTCATCGATGACGCAAGCGACAGCGTTGCGCTGGCGCGTGCACTTGTTGCAGGCGGCCTTCGGATTATCGAGATCACGCTGCGCACGGCTGCAGGGATCGAGGCCATTCGGCGGATTGCTGCGGAAGTGCCTGAAGCTGTTGTGGGGGCGGGCAGCGTGCTGACGCCTGCAACAGCGGTCGCAGCGGAAAAGGCTGGGGCGCGTTTTCTTGTCTCGCCAGGGACAACCGGCCTGCTCAGAGCCGCGTTTGAGGCGACAGCCCTGCCCTGCCTCGGAGGTGCTGCAACAGCGTCCGAAGCCATGGTGATGGCTGAAGCCGGCTTTACCTTCATGAAGTTCTTCCCGGCTGAAACCTCAGGCGGTGTTGCGGCGCTGAAAGCCCTTGGCGGACCCCTGCCCCATCTGACCTTCTGCCCGACCGGCGGGATCGATGTTCAGCGGGCAGCAACCTATCTCGGCCTGCCCAATGTGGCGTGCGTTGGCGGGTCGTGGATTACGCCGGCGGATGCGCTGCGCGAGCGCGCATTCGACCGGATCGAGGCTCTGGCGCGGGCAGCCGTTAGCCTCAACGACGCGCGCCCCAGGCGTTGATCGGATTTGGGCCGGGTGCCATGTTTTCGCCACCCGAACCATGTTAGTCCGACATTCTCATTCTGGAGATGCTTATGTTCGACGCCAAAAGCCTTCTTGACCGTTTCCTTGGCAGCCAAGCCGGCGCTGACCTTCAAAACAAGCTCGGAGGTATGCTCCAGCAGGGACAGGCTCAAGGCGGCGACCTGATGGCTCAGGCCAAGGATATGCTGGGCCAGGGCATTCAAGCGATCCAGTCCGGGCAGGGCATTGATGGTGTTGTCCAGCAAGGCAAGGCGTTCCTCGATCAGAACAAGACTGGCATCCTGACCGGGATCGCAGCCGGCGCGCTTGGTGCGCTTGTTCTGGGCACGCGCGGTGGTCGCGCCGTTGGATCGACAGCGGTCAAGCTCGGAGGCCTCGCGCTGGTCGGCGGGCTTGCCTACAAGGCCTATCAGAATTGGCAGAACGGTGAGGCCGGAACCGCGCCGCCGGCAGGAACCGCGGGCCTGTCCGCGCCGCCGGCAACGTCCGAGCTCGCCCCGCCTGATGCGGAGGGCCAGAATGCTCTGGCGTTGCTTGCGCTGAAAACGATGGTGGCCGCCGCGGCCTGCGATGGCGTCATCGATGATGATGAGCGCGGCCGGATCCTCGGTCGCATGAGCCAGCTTGGCTATGACCCGGAAGCCAACAGCTGGCTCGACAGCGAGATGGTGAACCCGGCAACAGCTGCTGATCTTGCCGCAGAGACCGCAGGCTCGATGGAGAAGGCAGCCGGCGTCTATGCCGCAGCGTGTCTCGCTCTGACAATTGACAGTGCAGAAGAGCGTACATGGCTCAATGGTCTGGCAGATGCGTTGGCGGTTGACGCAAATCTGCAGATTCAGATTGAAACGGAGGTCTCTGCCTTGCGAGCAGAGGACCCAACGACATAAGCAACGTTTATCAATCGAGGCGCGTCAGGCAATGCTTGAATCCCCATCGCGACCGCATGCAATTGCTGTGATTTAGGCTGTAAAATCGACAATATTGGGTATTTTTTCACATTGCGCAATGAAAGATCGCGTTTACGTTGCGGCACATGATTGATGAAGTAAAATTGACAAAACGCGAAAAGCAAGTCCTTGAGTATTGCGCCGATGGACTCACCGCCCTTGAGATTGCCGAAGCGATGGACGTGTCCTTTCGCACAGCAAATGCCCACATTTCAGCGGCGCGAGCTCGGCTAAAGGCCAAAAACAAGACCCATGCTGTCGCTATCGCAATACGCGGTGGCTACATCGTGTAGCATCCGGCGCCTCTTGTTCTCAGAGGCTGGTTAGGTCCCGTTTTGCGCCAGATGCGGCTAAAGGCTTGGCAGTTTCAGGCCCTGTTCGCGTGCGCAGGCGATTGCGATTTCATATCCTGCATCGGCGTGGCGCATGACCCCCGTGCCGGGATCATTCCATAGAACACGCTCGAGACGTTTGGCTGCCTCCGGAGTCCCATCCGCGAGGATGACCATGCCTGAATGCTGCGAATAGCCCATGCCAACACCGCCGCCATGGTGGAGCGACACCCATGTTGCGCCTGACGCCGTGTTGAGGAGCGCGTTGAGAAGCGGCCAATCCGACACCGCATCCGAGCCATCTCGCATGGCCTCGGTCTCGCGGTTTGGCGAGGCAACGGACCCGGAATCGAGGTGGTCGCGGCCAATAACGATGGGCGCTTTGACCTCGCCGCGCGCGACCATTTCATTGAACGCCAGGCCAAGGCGGTGGCGCTGCCCCAGACCGACCCAGCAGATGCGCGCGGGCAATCCCTGAAACGCAATGCGCTCGCGGGCCATATCAAGCCAGTTGTGGAGATGGGGATCGTCGGGGATCATCTCCTTCACGCGCTGATCGGTGCGGTAGATGTCTTCCGGATCGCCGGACAAGGCCGCCCATCTGAACGGGCCGATCCCGCGGCAGAACAGCGGGCGGATGTAGGCAGGCACGAAGCCTGGAAAGTCGAAGGCGTCGGCGACGCCCATATCCTTGGCGACCTGACGAATGTTGTTGCCATAATCAAGCGTCGGAATACCCATGCGATGGAATGCCAGCATGGCCCGGACCTGCTCTGCCATGGACGCCTTGGCGGCAGCCTCGACAGAACGCGGATCGGCCTCCTTGGCACGCTCCCATTGATCGAGCGTCCATCCCGCCGGCAAATAGCCATTCAGCGGATCATGCGCCGAGGTCTGGTCGGTCACGACATCGGGTCTGATGCCGCGACGCACCATTTCCGGGAAGATTTCGGCGGCATTGCCAAGCAGGCCAACCGAAATCGGCTTGCCGCTCGCATGCGAGCGCTGAACGATCTCCAGCGCCTCATCAATGGTCGAGGCCTTTGTGTCGAGATAGCGCGTGCGCAGGCGAAACTCGATGGATGAGGGCTTGCATTCGACCGCAATCATCGAGGCACCTGCCATGGTGGCTGCCAGCGGCTGCGCCCCACCCATGCCACCAAGCCCGCCGGTCAGGATCCATTTGCCGGCAAGCGAGCCGCCAAAATGGCGGCGCGCCACCTCGACAAAGGTCTCGTAGGTGCCCTGCACGATGCCCTGCGTGCCAATGTAGATCCACGAGCCTGCCGTCATCTGGCCGTACATCATGAGGCCAAGGCGATCGAGCTTGTGGAAATGCTCCCAGGTCGCCCAGCCTGGCACGAGGTTGGAGTTTGCCAGGAGAACGCGCGGACTGTCAGTGGTGGTGCGAAACACACCGACCGGCTTGCCGCTCTGGATCAGCAGGGTTTCGTCCGGTTCAAGGGCGGTGAGTGCGGCAACAATCCGGTCGAAGCTCTCCCAGTCGCGCGCGGCTCGCCCGATCCCGCCATAAACCACCAGCGCCTCGGGCTTCTCGGCAACCTCGGCATCGAGATTGTTCATCAGCATGCGCAGCGCTGCCTCAGCCCCCCATGTCTTTGCGGTCCTTTCCGGTCCGCGTGCTGCGCGAATGACGCGGGCATTGTCGAGGCGGGTGGTCATGGCGTGTGCTCCAGATCAGCAGCAGCTTCAAGAATGGCAGAAACAATATGGTCCAGATCGCCAGCGGTTCCAGCTGCCCGCTCGGGCCGGTAGGTCCAGGGTGGGGCCTCATCCATATAGGCGGACTGGGCCAGTTCGATCTGAACAGCATGGACATTGCGCGCGGGCTCGCCAAAGCGGCGGGTGATGGCACCACCCTTGAAGCGCCCGTCAACAACGCTGGTGCGTCCGGAGGCCCGCGCTGCCGCGTCCGCTGCAGCCCTGATCGCGGGCGCGCAGGATTTGCCGCTGTTGGTGCCCAGATTGAAGACCGGCAACGCTCCATCAAACAGGCGCGGCACATGGCTCCTGATGGAATGGCAATCGATCAGAACGGCATAGCCATGAGTGAGGCGTGCGGCCTCGATGGCAGCTGACATGGCGCAATGGAACGGCAGATAGAATGCTTCACGCCGGCGCATGATTTCGGCAGCATCGGGCGCGCATCCGGGCCGATAGATCGGCTCGCCATCAAAATTCGTGGTCGGGCAAAGCTCGGTGGTGGCCTGGCCCGGGTAAAGTGAGACACCGCCAGGATCGCGATTGACATCAATGACATAGCGCGAGATCGACTGGCGGACGATGGTTGCGCTGTAACGCGCGGCAATGTCGGCATACAGGCGATCAATCCACCAATCCGTGTCTGGCACCGCGCGGCCAAGGTCGTTCAGCGCAATAGACACCTCAGGCGGGATCATCGTGCCGACATGGGGTTGGCCAAGGACCAGCGGGGATGTTCCATGAATGACGGTGACAGGCGTCATTGAAACAGCCCCATGCCTCTGCCAAGCGAGCCGTCGCGCACAAGCTCTGCAGTTGCCTCGATATCCGGTGTCAGCGGGCGGTCATTCACGAGGAAAGAAACGCGCTGGCGCACCAAGGCAACCTTCTCAAGCAGCACAGGGCTTGTGGTGAGTGGGGCGCGCATTTCGATGCCCTGAGCCGCCATCAAGGCCTCGATTGCGACGATGTTCGAGAGGTTGTCTGCCATGTCCCCGAGGCGTCGCGCGCCGTGCGCGGCCATGGAGACATGGTCCTCCTGATTGATCGATGTCGGGATTGAATCGATCGACGCCGGCGCCGCGCGTTGCCGGTTTTCCGAAGCCAAGGCAGCTGAGGC
>JAIYEB010000130.1 GCA_027487195.1 Hyphomicrobiales bacterium
CATGAAGGCTGGTGCGGCGCGCAACGGACTTGATTGCGCGCTCTGGGACTTTCAGGCCAAGGACCTCGCAGTTCCGGCTTGGTTGATTGCTGGCATGTCGGACCCGCAACCGCTGACAACCTGTTACACGCTGTCGCTTGGCTCGCCTGAGGATATGAACGCAGCAGCCATTGCGGCTTCAGCCCGGCCGCTGCTCAAGGTGAAGCTTGGTGGGCCCGGCGATCCGGAACGGATTGCTGCGGTTCGCGCGGGCGCACCCGGCGCGCGCCTTGTCGTTGATGCCAACGAGGCGTGGACACCTGACATTTTCGACGCCTGCATGGCGGCCTGCGTTGCGGCTGGCGTTGAACTCGTCGAGCAGCCGCTGAAGGCGGGCGCGGATGAGGCGCTTGAGCATCTGAGCCGCCCCGTGGCTGTGTGCGCGGATGAGAGCCTTCATGACCGCGCTGGCCTTGCTGGCTTGCGCAGGCGCTATGACGCCATCAACGTCAAGCTCGACAAGGCCGGCGGCCTGACTGAAGCGTTGGCGCTGGTACAGGAGGCTCGCAGCCAGGGTTTCCGCATCATGGTCGGCTGCATGCTCGGCTCATCGCTTGCCATGGCCCCGGCCATTCTGGTGGCGCAGAGAGCCGATGTGGTTGATCTCGATGGACCGCTGCTGCTCGCGCGCGACCGTGTCCCTGGCCTGACTTTCGAGGGAAGCACGGTTCATCCGTCAACCTCGGAGCTCTGGGGCTGACACCCAGAGCTTTTGCGCGTTATCAAAGCCGCCGGGGCGTGGGCACGATGGCTGCCCCGCCAAGCCAAGCAGGCCCTCTAGCCGCGTGAGACATCGCGCTGCGATGTGGCCCATGGGCCGTGCGTCACACCTGGCGATGCGCCCCTGGCCGATTGATCGAGGAATGTGCGCCGGATCAGGCGGTCGACATGCTGCCCGTCCGGGATGCCGTAGAAGCCTTCGCGCCGGATCAGAACGCCGGCTTCGCCAGCCCGGTTGATATGCTCTGCAAACAAGACATCGGACGTGTTGTCGTCGCGCTCGCGCCGGCGAACAAAGGCGATCCGGTTGGCGGTAATCGAGGACACGGCGCGATAGGGAAAATGCGACAGGACAATCGCACGCTCATCGGTGATGGCGTACATGGTCCCTTGCGCCTGATAAAATCGCAGCAGCGGCACGAGCGCGAGCGAAAGGCCGATGATCAGAAGGCCGGGCCAAAGAAGCTGAAACGTGCTCATCAGCGCAAACGAGATCGGCCCTGATGTCGCGCCATTGAACGACAGGCCAAGCGAACCCGCAGAGAGGAACATGGCTGATGCCATGGCCGCCAGCCAGCTCCGCGCCAGTGCAAGGGCCATGGGGTCCGGGCGGCCTGCCCAGAGCAAGCGCTCGTTGGCGTCGAGATCAGGGGACACAAGAGACGCTGCATAAGGGTCCATGGTAACCTCCGCTTCGGGTCTGGAAAGTTACGTATGGGACCGTAGCGCGGTTTATGCGTCTTTCGGACTATGCGGAGGTTCTGCCGAAGCCCTGCCTCGGACCCTTCCCGGGATCGGACTATTCTCGGGATCAGACTATTCTTGGGGCTGCAACGTGGATCGCCGAAGAAGGGTTTCATGGCCCTTGCGTGGCGTGTGCGGCACAAGAACGGCCAGTGACAGGGAGCCGGTTGCAATCACGGCTCCCAGAACGAACACAGCCGATGGGTTCCAGAGCCAGATCAGCCCGAAACCGAACGGCACGAACACGGCCATGATGTGATTGATCGTGAAGGCCACGCCTGCGGTCGGCGCAATGTCCTCGGGGTCCGCGATCTTCTGGAAGTAGGTTCTGAGCGCAATGGTCAGGACCGTGAACACGCCGTCAAAGACAAAGAAGAAGGCTGCAACCGCAGCGGCCATGGGAACCAGGCCGGCCGTGGCCACGGCATAGCCGAGGAATACAAGGATCAAAGAGCAGTTCTCGAAAATGATGGCGCGCCGCTCGCCGATCCGCCCGATCCAGCGGCCAATGATGCGCGCAGCAAAGGTGTTGATGGCGTAGGTGAACAGGAGAAGGCCAGCGACCTTGGCGACCGAGAACTGAAACTGTTCGACGAGAAGGAAAGCGCCAAACGCCATGAAGATCTGCCGGCGGGCGCCAGAGAACATCGTCAGCGCATAATACAAGCCGTAGCGGCGCTTGAGGACAATGCCTCGACGCTGGACGACACTGCCCTGCATGCGCTTGAAGAACACGATCATGAAGAGCGTGCCGGCGATCGTGACGATGCCGCCAAACAGGAACATGGCCCAGAAGCCTGGCGAGAACAGCCAGAATGTCGCTGCCACGATTGCGTAGGCGACGAGTTGGGTCTGGGCCTGCGCTGAAGCAACCAGCCCAAGGGTCGCCGGCGCTTCCGCTTTCGGGATCAGCTGCAGGGCCAGCGACTGGTTCATGGTCTCATAGTAGTGAAACCCGAAGGACATCATGATGGTGGTGATCAGAATGCCCATGGTGGACGGAAAGAAGCCGGTTGCTGCAACGCCAACGCCCAGAAGAAGCAGCGAGGCGTAGGCAAAGCTCTGTTCACGCAGGAGATAGAGAAACAGCAGCGCGCTCACGGCCAGAAGGCCCGGAATCTCGCGAACCGACTGCATCAAGCCGTTTTCAAAGCCGGTGAAGCCGGCCACCTCACGCCCGAAATTCGTGATCAATCCCTGCCAGATGCCAAAGCCAAACCAGTTGACCGCAGCCATGGTAATCAGGAACGCGGTGGGGTTGCTTTTCAGCGCATCAAGGCGGGGAGACATGACCATCGGTGGCAAGGGGTACCGCTGAAGGCTGTCCCATGCAACCGAGGGCATTTGCGGGTCTGGTTTGCATGCCGGCTCAAAGCTCTAGGCGTTGGTGCCGGTCCTGGTGAACCGCGCTGGGCGCCATTTGCATCGGGCTGGCGTCTCTCGATGCCCTTGAAATCTGGCCCCCTTGTATGGTGTGGCGCTGGGATGCACACTTCGTCCAAGCCCCCACCGGGGGTGATCTGAAGGAGGACGGCATGTTCAGAAGAATCCTGATCCCGGTTGATGTCAGTGAGCCAGCCTTTGCGGAGCAGGCGCTTGAGGCCGTAAAACGTGCGCTGCTTGATCCTTCAACGCATGTTCGTTTTGTCACCGTGATTCAGATCACGCCTGTCATGATGGGCGAGTATCTGCCGGCTGATTTTGACATCCGCGCGCAGGAAGAGGCGACGTCGCGCTTGTCGGCCATGGTTGCAAAGTCAGGCTTGCCGCCGGAGCGCGTGTCTTTGTCGGTGCGTAACGGCGGCATCACGCATGAGGTCAATGCCGAGGTTGAGGCCTTCGACGCAGATCTCGTTGTGGTCGGCTCGCACCGCCCGTCCATGGCGACCTATCTGCTTGGCTCAAGCGCAACCTCCATCGTGCGCCATGCCAAGTGTTCGGTTCTCGTCGTGCGTTAGGGGGTAAAGCCTCAACAAGCTGTCGATCCTGGCTCAGGCCGAGCTGAGTTGGTCAGATCTTGATCGCCCATGTGTGGGCGATCATCGCTGGCTTCAGACGTCGTTTTCGCTGGGCTTTGGCAGGATTTCCGGCGGGTAGGGCCCATGCGTGATGATGCGCGGCAGGTTGTTGCGCGCATAATCGAAACCGAGCATCCCGAAATAGGCAACCATTGCCGCTAGCATGACGCCAACCGCCCATTGGCCGGCCATCGTGACGAGAACCACACCCCAGGCAATCGCACCAAGGAAGATCAGCCATATCGCGAGGTAGCCGGTCAGCAAGGTCCAGCCCTTGCCGGTTTCGACAAGGACGTTCGGATTGGCTTTGCGTACCCGTTCGACAAGCGGGCCGAGGAAGGCCAGGAATGCGGCGTGCCGTGTCTTGAACATGCCCATGCCGGCATAGGTGTTCGAAGAGGTCTTGAGCTTCACGCCGTCCTTTGATGCAATCTCCAGCACATGCTTCACGGCCCGTATGCGCCCCGGATCATAGGTCAGGCGCAGATGAATGATGCTCTGGAGCGGGATCGAGCCAGAGCGCCCCTTTTCATCCTCATAGTCGAGCGTGCGCTCATCCAACGTGAAGGATACGTTGGGCGACAGCGGATGCATGCGGTGCTGGTATTTGATCGGTTCGCTCACGAACGGACAGGTATCAGAGGCTGGCCCAAGGGCAAGGGGTCTTTGATCACCGCATCAGCGCGCGCATGGCGCCATCAAGCCCTTCAAGGGTCAGCGGGAACATCCGGCCCTCAACGATTTCCTGGATCATCTGCACGGAGTGGGTGTAGCCCCAATAGTTCTGTGGGGTTGGATTGATCCATGCGAGATGCGGATAGACGCGTGTGACGCGCTCCAGCCACAGCCGACCCGGCTCCTCATTCATGTGCTCGACCGAGCCGCCAGGGTAGGCGATCTCATAAGGGCTCATGGAGGCGTCTCCGACAAAAACGATGCGCGTGTCGGAAGGCCAGGTGCGCAGCAATTCCAGCGTCGACAGGCGATCTGTGTGCCGGCGCGCGTTCTCGGTCCACACATGCTCATAAAGGCAGTTGTGGAAGTAGACGTGGGCCAGATGCTTGAATTCGCTCCTTGCGGCGGAAAAAAGCTCTTCCACGAGGCGCACATGGGCGTCCATCGAGCCGCCTATATCCAGGAGCAGCAGGACCTTGATGGCGTTGCGCCGCTCTGGCCTGAGCTTGACGTCGAGAAAGCCGCGCTCGGCTGTTCCGCGAATGGTGCCGTCGATGTCCAGTTCGTCGGCAGCGCCGGTGCGGGCGAAACGGCGCAAGCGGCGCAGCGCGACCTTCATGGTGCGCGTGCCAATCTCGACCTTGTCGTCATAATCGCGAAATTCGCGTCGGTCCCAGACCTTCACCGCGCGGAAGTTGCGGTTGCCGTCCTGACCAATGCGGACACCCTCGGGATTGTAGCCATACGCACCAAACGGCGAGGTGCCAGCGGTCCCGATCCACTTGTTGCCGCCCTGATGGCGCGCCTTCTGCTCCTCGAGCCGCTTCTTCAACGTCTCCATCAGCTTTTCAAAGCCGCCAAGCGCCTCGATCTTGGCCTTTTCCTCATCCGAGAGATGGCGCTTAACGAGCTTGCGCAACCATTCCTCGGGGAGCGTTGCAGCCAGATCTTCAGGCTGGATTGCGGCAACCCCTTTGAAGGAAGTTGCAAAGACGCGGTCGAACCGGTCCATGTGACGCTCGTCTTTCACAAGACTTGCGCGGGCGAGGTAATAGAAGTCCTCGACATCGCGCGACGCCACATCGGCTTCGACAGCGCCAAGCAAGGTCAGCCATTCCCGCAGGCTGACCGGCACACCGGCTTTTTTCAGGTCTGTGACGAAGTGAGCGAACATGGGCTTCAGGGGTGTCTGTTTCAGGTCCTGTCGTCAACCCTTTGAGACTTGCCGTCAAAGCGTCGCGACGCGCGCGATCTCCGCAGCAACATCGGACAGCTTGGGCTTGTCGCATGCCTCAAACGGCATGGGTCGCACGAGTTCAAGGGTTGCAAGGCCGACGCGGGCGGTCATGAGCCCGTTCACAAGCCCTTCGCCGAGCTTTGCCGAGATCCGCGCGGCAATGCCATGACCAAAGAGCTGCGAGAGAAGTTCATCGCCCGCACCAAGGCCGCCGGTGACAATGAGATGGCCGACCACGCGTCGCCCGAGCCGGAACATGCCAAGCTTGCCGGGCCGTGCACCGTAAAGCTCGGCGATGCGACGAATGAGGCGCACGCTTTCCATGGTGACCGCAATCACATCGAACACGGCGCGCGGCGACAGCGCAGTGACAATCGCGATGCGCTTTGCACTTTCCGTAACGATTGCCACCGCCTCACGGTCGAGCGGACCAAGAAGCGTGGTCTCGGCAAGCGTCGCCAGATCCCGGCCGCCCATCGGCCTGCCACGGTCAGCCGCAAGCCGTTCGCGCGCTGCCATCATATCCGGACGGCTTGCGGTGATCCTGTCGAGGTGAATGGCCACACGGTCGGCTGCTGCCTTGTCTGAAGCCTCGAATGCCAGCACGGCGTCGGATCGCAACCGATCGATGGCTGCAAGGCGGCGCAAGGCCATCAACTCCCGTGCGATCATGATGATGACGACCAGAGCGCCCGCAATGACCAGCGCAAGGGCGACCCATCCGAGCGCCGGCGCACGCCGGAACGCCTCATCAACAAGGTCTGCAAGCGCAAGACC
>JAIYEB010000210.1 GCA_027487195.1 Hyphomicrobiales bacterium
ACGCCTATAGCGAGCAAATGTTGATCATGCAGCGCTTGGAAGAGCGAATGGATCTAGAACTTCCCGAGAAGCGTTTGTTGCTCCGGGCGCTTTACAGCGATGAGGATTGTGGCGTTCGATTCCATGCGGCGGGTGCAGCAATGAAAGAGGATGAAGACCGGGCGCTCCCCATTCTCGTCGATCTCGCTCTAGGCAGACCAAACCGGTTCACGTTTTTTGCCCGCATGTCCGTTGGTCGAATACTGGACCTGAAAAGTCCTGAACTGGGGCGGCGTTGGGACGAAAGAATAGCCAAATGGGAAATGTCACCGACTGAGTCGATACCTCTGACCTTCAAATCCGTTCTGGATCTCGACTAGTTTACTTGAGTGCATACCCGCCAACGGCTCCGATAACACCTGGGCCTTGGGTCAGCGGCTGCGAACGGTCGTGTGTCGACTGAAGAACCGAGGCGCGTTGAGTGCACGAAAGCCGATCCAGGGCATCTGGCTCTGTAGAGCTTGATATGCACACCCCAACCGCGCGAAAACCCGCAACGCGAATGACGTGGCGCGCCAGTTCTGGCCCGCTATTCCAGACAAAGCCTTGAATTCCCGGGCTGTTGCGGCCAATGTCCGCCGCCCTTCGATCCCCTGCCCCTCGCGAGTTCGATTCTGATGCCTACCGAGCGTTACATTGCCAAAGATGCCGAGCTGAAATGGCAAGAGATCTGGAAGGATCGCAACGTGTTTGCGACCGACACTGCGGATCCGCGCGAGAAATTCTACGTCCTTGAGATGTTCCCCTATCCATCAGGGCGCATCCACATGGGCCATGTCCGCAACTACACGATGGGCGACGTGCTGGCGCGCTACAAGCGGGCGCGCGGCTTTGCCGTGCTGCACCCCATGGGATGGGATGCGTTTGGCCTGCCGGCAGAGAATGCCGCGATGCAGAACAAGGTGCACCCGCGCGAGTGGACCTACGCCAACATCGAGACCATGCGCCGGCAACTGAAGTCGCTCGGGCTTGCGATTGACTGGAGCCGCGAGGTCGCGACCTGCGACCCGAGCTACTACCGCCACCAGCAGAAGATGTTCATCGACTTTCTCGCCAAGGGACTGGTCGAGCGCAAATCCTCCAAGGTGAACTGGGATCCGGTCGACATGACCGTTCTGGCCAATGAACAGGTCATCGACGGGCGGGGCTGGCGTTCCGGCGCGCTGGTCGAGTTGCTGGATCGCGAACAGTGGGCGTTCAAGATCACGGCCTATGCCGAGGATCTGCTGACGTCGCTGGACCGGCTGGAGCGCTGGCCGGACAAGGTGCGTCTGATGCAGCGCAACTGGATCGGTCGCTCAACCGGGCTCACGATCAGCTGGGCGCTGCAAGGCGCGCCTCAAGGGCATGACAGCCTCGATATCTATACGACGCGGCCGGACACGCTGTTTGGCGCCTCCTTCATGGCCGTGGCCGCAGACCATCCGCTGGCGCGCGCTGTGTCAGCCCAGCGCCCTGATGTGGCAGCGTTCTGTGACGAATGCCGACGCACGGGCACAAGCCAGGAAGCCATCGATACGGCAGAGAAAAAGGGCATTGATACCGGCGTGCGCGCTGTCCATCCCTTCGACCCGACATGGACCGTGCCGGTCTATGTCGCGAACTTTGTCCTGATGGAGTACGGCACGGGAGCCATCTTTGCCTGCCCGTCCGGCGATCAGCGCGACCTCGACTTTGCGCGCAAGTATGATCTGGCCTTCAAGCCTGTCATTCTGCCGCCCGGCGAGGATGCCGCAACGTTCAGCGTGGGTGAGGTCGCCTATGATGGAGACGGCACACTCTTCAACTCCCGCTTCCTCGATGGCATGAGCACGGACGAAGGCTTTGCCGAAGTGACGCGCCGGCTGGAGGCCGCCGGTGTTGCCAAAACCAAGGTCAATTATCGCCTGCGCGACTGGGGCATTTCGCGCCAGCGCTATTGGGGTTGCCCGATCCCGGTGATCCACTGCGAGGCGTGTGGCGTTGTGCCCGTGCCAGCAAAAGATCTGCCGGTGGTTTTGCCGGACGATGTGACGTTTGATCGGCCCGGTAACCCGCTTGATCACCACCCGACCTGGAAGCACGTGCCGTGCCCGTCGTGCGGGCGGCCTGCGCGCCGCGAAACCGATACGATGGACACGTTTGTTGATTCCTCGTGGTATTTCGCGCGCTTTACCGATGCGCAGAACGAAGCCGAACCGATGAATCGCGCCATTGTCGATCGCTGGTTGCCGGTCGATCAGTATATTGGCGGCGTGGAGCATGCGATCCTGCATCTCCTGTATTCGCGCTTCTTCTCGCGCGCCATGCAGGCCACCGGCCATGTCGGAATCGACGAGCCATTCGCCGGCCTGTTCACACAGGGCATGGTGGTGCACGAGACCTATCGCGATGCGGCGGGTGAATATGTCTTCCCTGCGGATGTCGTCATCAGCGATCACGAGGGCGTGCGCAGCGCGGTTCACAAGGTGAACGGTGGCGCCATCTCGATTGGTTCGATCGAGAAGATGTCGAAGTCCAAGCGCAATGTTGTCGACCCTGATGACATCATCGAAACGTTTGGCGCTGACACCGCGCGCTGGTTCATGCTGTCTGACAGCCCGCCCGAGCGGGATGTGATCTGGACCGAGCAGGGTGCGGAAGGCGCTGCGCGCTTCCTGCAGAGGATCTGGCGCCTGTCGAACGAGATTGCCGAAATGGTCCCGGTTCTG
>JAIYEB010000306.1 GCA_027487195.1 Hyphomicrobiales bacterium
CTGCCGTACATCACACCGATCTTCATGCGGATCTGGTTGATGAAGATCACCATCGTCTTCGACTTGGAAATCGAGGCGGTGAGCTTGCGCAGCGCCTGGCTCATCAGGCGCGCCTGAAGGCCGGGCTGGCTGTCACCCATTTCGCCTTCGATTTCAGCACGCGGTGTCAGCGCCGCAACAGAATCCACCACAAGGATGTCGCAAGCCCCGGAGCGCACGAGAGTATCTGTGATCTCGAGCGCCTGCTCGCCCGTGTCAGGCTGCGAGATCAAAAGATCATCGAGCTTCACGCCAAGCTTGCGCGCATAGATCGGATCAAGAGCGTGCTCGGCATCGACAAAGGCGCAGATGCCGCCCTTCTTCTGGGCTTCGGCAATGCAATGCAGCGCCAGCGTGGTCTTTCCGGAACTCTCCGGCCCGTAAATCTCGACGATGCGCCCGCGCGGCAGGCCACCAATACCAAGAGCAATATCAAGGCCCAGCGAACCGGTCGCCACCGTCTCGACTTCAATCGCCTTCGACGATCCGCCAAGGCGCATGATCGAGCCCTTGCCGAACGAACGTTCGATCTGTTGAAGCGCTGCATCAAGCGCTTTCGTCTTGTCCATTGAAGCACCCTCTATGAGACGAAGCGCTGCTTGCGCCATGACGAATCCCTCCAACAAATCTACCCGGCACGCACCCCATGTGCGAGGCATTATCCGTACATGTTTTGTTCCATGTTGGCAATATGTTCTTTTCCTGTTCTCTTATTTTTCTCATTCGCCCTGTGGCGGAAGGTGCTTTTCCCATCATGCAGCGGAGCATCGCTGGCCAGCGATGCCGGAGCTTCAAGCAAGGCCTGGAGGCCTTGCGCGTGCCTTAAATCGGCATGGCGTCCTTGACGGCCTGCGCCAGCTGTTTGAGCGTAAACGGCTTTGGCAGGAATGCCGAGTTCTCGCCATCGGCAATCGAGCGGCGGAACGTTTCTTCGGCATAGCCCGACATGAACACAACCGGCACGCCAGGCTTCATCTTCTTGAGTTCGATCACCATGGTCGGACCGTCCATTTCTGGCATCTGGACGTCGGTCACGATCAGCGAGATCTGGGCAAGGTTGTCGCGCATGAGATCAATCGCAGCGCCGGGCGAGGCTGCATCAAGCACGGTATAGCCCCTGCCCTGCAGCGCGCGCACGGCAAAGGCGCGCACTGCGTCTTCATCCTCAACGAGGAGGATGGTGCCCTGGCCAGTGAGATCGACCGGCTTGGGCACGGGTGCCATGGTTTCGCTGCGCGGCAGGAGCGCTGGCTCGCCAGGCAGCGGCGCTGCCGGCGCTGCGCTTGTGTCCTGCGCCAGATCGTTTGCATCCGGAACATGGCGCGGCAGGAAGATGCGGAACGTCGTGCCCTGGTCAAGAACGCTGTCGACGTAAACAAAGCCCCCGGTCTGCTTGACGATGCCATAGACCGAGGACAGGCCAAGACCCGTTCCCTTGCCCATTTCCTTCGTTGTGAAAAACGGCTCGAAAATCTTCTCGATGATCTCCGGCGGCATGCCCGTTCCGGTATCTGTCACATCGATCTCGACGTAGTCGGCAGGTGTCATGCCGGTGAGCTTGAGACCTGCCACATCCGCTTCCGAAATGTTGCGGGTGCTGATCGTCAACCGCCCGCCCTTGGGCATGGCATCCTTTGCATTGACGGCCAGATTGACCACGACCTGCTCGAACTGCGACAGATCAGCCCGGACCGGCCAGAGATCGCGCCCATGGCGCATCTCAAGCTTCACGTTCTCGCCAAGCAACCGGCTCAAAAGAACCGTGAGATCCGACAGGGTCGAGGGCAGCGTCAGCACCTGCGGGCGCAAGGTCTGACGGCGCGAGAAAGCCAGGAGCTGTTTGACAAGGCCCGCCGCGCGATTGGCGTTGGACTTGATGTTCATGATGTCCTGGAAGGACGGGTCGCTTGGCTTGTGATTGGACAAGAGCAGATCGCAAAAGCCGATGATTGCCGTCAGCACATTGTTGAAATCATGCGCGATCCCGCCAGCCAGCTGGCCAACGGCGTTCATCTTGACGCCTTGCGCCACCTGTTGCTCCAGGCGCCTTTGCTCGGTCATGTCGAGAAGATAGAGCGCTGCAGCCTCGCCGGCCCCAAAGCTCGCGACAAACACCCGCGCCGAGCGCGGCTCCTCGCCTGGAAACACCACATCGAACGGCGCGATGTTGGCCTGCCCGTCGCGCGCTGCAGCAAGGGCTGCCGAGAGCGCTGAGCGGTCCCGGTCGCTGACAGCATCGCTGATCAATACGCCTGGAGACGCATGGCGGGGCAAAAGGGCCGAGAAAGCGGCATTGCTTCGGCTGATCGCTCCTGCCGCATCAACAGTCGCAATCGCCAGCGGCGCATTGTCAAAGAAGCGGGCAAACCTCAGTTCCGCCCGCGAACTGTCAAGCACTTCAGCCTCGTTCGCGCGGTCGATCACAAGGGTGCGCGAGGCGCCTGATGTGCCATCGGTTGAAAACGAGACTCGGTGCAGCAGGCGCACGGGGCGCGAGCGGCCGGCCTTGTCAATCAGGTCAAGGTCAAGAACATCGGTTGAGAACTCTCCGGGCGTTGCAGCCTGCGCCTTGAGCCGGGGAATATGTGCAAGCGGAATGATGTCCGACAGTTTGACGCCGGAAATCGCGGCATCGGCGAGATCCATGCCAAGCCAGCCCGCAAGCGTCGCATTGACATACCCCACCCGACCATCCGGCTCGAGCGAGAAGAAACCGGCCGGCGCATGGTCGAGAAAGTCGATGGCGTGCTGCAGTTCCTGGAACACGGTTTCATGGCGCTCGCGGTCCCGCGAGATATCGGTCGCGGTCCACAGCGTCGACGTGCCGCGCCGGTCGCGCACAAGCGGCTGAACCCGAAGCGACAGCCACTGGTTGAGGCGCGGCGGCTCGCTTGCGTCCGCGTTTGGCCGTTGCGCGACGCGCACTTCTTCATGGTGACGCCTTGCCTCGCGTGCGGCCAGATTCAGGCGGTAGACCGCTTCTGAAAGCGCGGGATTGCCGGCAAAGACCTGGTCCAGCGAGCGCAGATCTGCCGCACTTTCCGCACCTGTCAGTGTGGCATAGGCAGCATTGGCATAGATGATCCGCCCGGTGCTGTCAGTGACCAGCGCCCCATCGGGCAGCCCGTCGACAATCGCCTTGGCAAGATCAAACCGGCGCGAACGCCCGGCAACCTCGATGAGGCCAATGGTTCCGCCAAAAAGCGCAACGATGCCAACAACGGCAAGAATGCCAAGGAACGCCAGGACATAGGTGGTCTGGGTGCGCGCCGTATAGGATACGACAACTGCCGCCAGAACGATGGCCACAGCGAGCAGCAGGACAAGCAACACTGAGCCGCGCCGTTCCGGACGGTCGACCACCGGATCAGGTGAAAGCGAGCGAAGTTCTGTATCGGCCATGGCAGCCCTGTTCTGATTCTCGTGCTTGATCGCACAATGGGCACGCCGCGTCTCGAATTCAACGCGAGATCAGCCCGGCAGGCAAGGAGAGTTTCTGATTTCTCTGGACCTACACAAGACAGTTCAGCGAAAGCGTGCCCCGTAAGCTTCAGGACGCCGCACTGTAGCTCCCCGGACGGCGCATTTTCATGACGAATCCGATCACTTCGGCAACCGCCTTGTAGTGCTCTGCGGGAATCTCGTCCTCAAGATCAACCGAGGCATGCAGCGCACGGGCCAGCGGTGGATTTTCCACAATGGGTACATTTGCAGCCGTTGCAATTTCGCGGATCTTCAGCGCCAAGCTGTCGACCCCCTTTGCAACCACTACGGGCGCCGCCATGCCGTTTTCATAGCGCAGCGCGACGGCAAAGTGCGTCGGGTTCGTGATGACAACGGCGGCTTTGGGAACCTCCTGCATCATGCGCTTGCGCGCCCGCTCGCGCCTGAGCTGGCGCACCTTGGCCTTGATCTCGGGCGAGCCTTCCTGCTGCTTGAACTCTTCCTTGAGTTCCTGAAACGACATGCGCTGGCGTTGCAACCAGCGGTGCCGCTGCCAGACGAAGTCGATCACGGCCATGAACGCCATGACGACGACGATCGCAATGAACACTTTCAGCAACATATCCCGCGTGATCGGCAGCAGCAAAGCCACGTCTGCGGTGACGAGCAGGTCGAGCTTGTCGCGCTCCGGCCACATGGCAAAGGCAACACCGGCAGCAACAGCGCAGATTTTCACCAAGCCCTTGAGAAACAGCGCAATCGCATCCATGCCAAAGATGCGCTTGAAGCCAGCCAGAGGGCTGATCTTCGACATCTTCGGCTTCAGCTGTTCGGTTGAGAACACGAACCGGTGCTGGATCAGGTTTCCACCGACAGCCGCAAGAATGATCGCCAGGAACGGCAACGCCAGGGCAAGCGACACAGCGATTGCCAGGTCCAGCGTCAGGCGGATCAAACCGCCCTGCTCGAACTGGATGTCGTGGGCATGCCGGAACACGTTGCTCAGCGTGCGCGCAAACGCCGACATGATGGAGGGGCCGAGCACAAGAATGATCAGGGCAACGACAAACAGCACGAAAAAGGCCGCAACCTCCTGGCTTTTTGCGACGTCCCCCTTCTTGACCGCGTCATCAAGCTTCTTCTGGGTCGGTTCTTGTGATTTTTCCTGGTCGTTTTCCTCGGCCATGGCGCGCTACATCCGGAACCGGTTGATGGCCTCGGCGACATGGGCACCATACCAGCCGGCGATCGTTGAAAGCAGCGCAGCCAGCAGCAGGAAGCCGGCAATGATCTGGATCGGCATGGCGAGAAAGAAGATCTGAAGCTGGGGCATCAAGCGGCCCAGAACGCCCATGGCGATTTGAAACACCAGGCCAAGCACGATGAAGGGTGCGGCAATCTTGACGGCAAGCGTGAAGGACTGGGCGAACACTTCAACGCCTGCGCGCGCAAAGTCGCCAACAGGCACGGGGGCGCCGGGACGAAACACCCGGTAGCTGTCATGGATCGCGCCGATCACGAGATGATGCAGATCCATGGCGAAAATCAGCATGATGCCAAAAAGCGTCATGAAATTTGCCAGCAGCAGGCTCTGGCTGCCCTGGGTTGGATCGACCTGTGTGGCAAATCCAAAGCCAAGCTGCTGCGCAATGACTGTTCCAGCCGTGGCCATGGCGGCGGCCACGAGGCGCGCGGTCAGGCCAATGAACAGCCCGACCACAACCTCATGGACCAAAAGCATGAGCATGGAAGGAACATCAGGCGGGATCGGCCCGATCTGAGGCGCAACAAGGCCTGCGAGCATCAAGGTGAGCATCAGGGCAAGGGCAAGGCGCTGGCGCGTCGGGATCATGCGCTCGCCAAACCCCGGCATGAGCATCACCATTGCGCCGACCCGCGCGAAAGTCAGCATGAAAGCTGCCGCGAACTCCGGGAGCAGCGGCGCTGTAAGCGTCATGTTACGCCGATGACGCGCTCGATGATGCGAACCATGAAACCGTTCATGAGCGAGCCCATGAGCGGGAAAGCGAGCAGCATGGTGATGAAGATCGCGATGATCTTCGGCACGAACACCAGTGTCATTTCCTGAACCTGGGTCAGCGCCTGCAAAAGGCCGATGATAACGCCAATCGCCAGCGCCACGATCATCATCGGAAGCGAGATCAGGATCACGGTGGTCAAGGTGTCACGGGCGATATCGACTACTGCGGCGCCGTTCATGGTCCACTCCTCAGGTGGCCGCGACGTTATCCGATTCCCGGCCGATCAGATCGGCATGCGCATGATTTCTTCGTAGGACTGGATGACGCGATCGCGCACCGACACCATCGTCTCAAGCGCCACTTCCGTTTCCGCGATGGCTGTGACGACATCAACGAGATCGACCCGGCCGGCGGCAAAACCCTGAGCCTTGGCTTCCGCGCCACGAGCCGAGTCAGCGACGGACGACACGGCATTGCGAACGAGCGAGGCAAAATCACCGCCCTCGCCCGCAGCACCGGCACCGCCTCCCGCGGTTCCTGTTCCCGCAGCAATTCGGCCGATGTTGGCGTAGGCACTGGCGGCAGACTGGGGCGTCGTGATCATGATTTAGCTTCCTAACCGCGCAGAATGTCGATGGTGCGCTGGATCATGCGCCGGGTTGAACTGATCACGTTGAGGTTGGCCTCATAGGAACGCTGGGCTTCCCGCATATCCGTCGACTCGACCAGCGAGTTGACGTTGGGATAGCGCACGTTGCCGTTCTCATCCGCTGCGGGATGGCCAGGCTCGAACCGCATCTGGAAGGCCGACTGATCGGTTTGCACCTCGCCCATTCGCACGGTGGTTACACCAAGTTCGCGATCAAGGGCTGCGCGAAACGTC
>JAIYEB010000346.1 GCA_027487195.1 Hyphomicrobiales bacterium
ACGCCGATCGCTTGCAGCGAGGCCAGCGGCACCTTCATGGCCTGGCTGTCGCCCTGCTCGTAGTAGTGCGCCCGCCCCTGCAGGCAGGCGACCTCGACACCGGCAACCTTGCCGACCACAAGGCGCTTGCCATGCCCGGACACTGCACCCCCGGGCCATCCCGGAAGATCAGGATAGGGGATCGAGATCGCGTCCTGAAGCGTGTCGGCAAAAGGCCCAAGGCCTGAGCCCAGAACAATGGCAATTCCGGGCTTTCGCCCGCCAAGCCTGGCGCGTAGCAGGTCAGCAGCCGGCCGATGGTCACGCTCGCTCATTTCAACTCCACGAGATGGTTTGGTCCAAAGCTATAGGGAAGCAGTTCTTCCAGAGTGAAGCTGCGCTGCACGCCCGAAAGCGAAGCGCAGTGGATCAAGGTCGAAGGGCTCGCGAATTCGCGGATCCGCTGCCTGCAGCCGCCGCAAGGCGTCACCAGCAGCTCGCCATCACCCACGACACACATTTCGGCAATCCATCGCCCGCCGCTCGCGATCATGGCAGCAATCGCACCCGCCTCCGCGCAGGTCCCGATCGGATAGGCTGCGTTCTCGACGTTGACGCCGACATGGAGCTGGCCGGCATCATCTCGAATGGCGACACCCACGCCATAGCGGGAATAGGGCGCATAGGCGCGCTCGTGCACGCGCCGCGCAGCGGCAAACAGGAGGTCGATATCGCTCATCGGTCTTTCGAATAGGGCATGCCGGCAGCGCGCGGCGGGATTGCCTTGCCAATGAAGCCTGCGAGCAGAATGACGGTCAGGATGTAGGGCAGGGATTGGATCGCTTGAACGGGCACCTGCCCGATCATCGGCAACGCCACACCCTGAAGGCGGATCGCCACCGCATCAAGCAGCCCGAACAGGAAGCAGGCGCCAAGCGCCGGCACAGGCCGCCATTTCGCGAAGATCAGGGCTGCAAGCGCAATGAAGCCTTTGCCGGCGGTCATGTCGTTGTTGAAGCCCGCGGACTGGCCAATGGCCAGATAGGCCCCGGCCATGCCGCACAGGATGCCGCATATGATCACGGCGCCGTAGCGCATTTTCATCACGGAAATGCCGGCGGTATCGACAGCGTGCGGATTTTCGCCAACCGCCCTGAGCCGCAGGCCAAAGCGCGTGCGGTAGAACACAAACCATGTGAGCGGCACGGCAAGGATGCACAGATAGACCGGAGCGCTGTGCCCGGAAATGATGTCGGAGTAGAGCGTTCCGAGGAACGGAACATCCTTGACCAGATCAGCGCCGGGCAAGGTGATCTCCTGGAAGCGCGCATGACCAGGCAGTTGCGGTGTGCGCCCGCCCTCGCGAAACCACGCATTGCCAAGAACCGCTGTCAGGCCCGAAGCGAGCACATTGATGGCAACGCCAGAGACGATCTGATTGCCCCTCTGGTTGATCGAGGCATAGCCATGGATCAGGGCAAACAGAACGGCGACCGCAATGGCCGCGAGCATGCCGACCCATGGGTTGGGCACGAGGAAGGCCGTGACGCCGGCGGCAAACGCCGCCACCAGCATTTTGCCCTCAAGCCCGATATCGACGATGCCGGCGCGCTCGGAATACATGCCGGCAAGACAGGCGAGCAAAAGCGGAACCGACAGGCGAACCGCGCTGTCGAGCGCCACAACCATGAAGGAGACGAACTCAATCATGGCGCAACCTCAACAGGCTTCCGGAAGATCCAGCCCGCAATCCTCTCGCGGAACATGTTCTCGAGCGCACCCGCAAACAGGATCACCAGACCCTGGATGACGATGATCATGTCCTTGGTCATCAGCGGCATGTCGAAGGCCAGTTCGGCCCCGCCCTGATACAGGACGCCAAACAGAAGGCTCGCGAGCACAATCCCGACGGGGTGCCCGCGCCCCATCAAGGCGACGGCAATGCCAACGAAACCTGCGCCTGCCGTGAAATCTGCGATCAGCCTCTGCTGCACGCCAAGGATCTCGTTTGTGGCCATCATGCCCGCAAAGGCGCCGCCCATGAGCATGACGATGACCGTGATGCGCTTTGACGAGATGCCGGCATAATGCGCCGCTGTCGGGTTTGCGCCAACGGTGCGGATTTCATAGCCAAGGCGCGTGCGCCAGACCAAAACCCACGTGAACAGCGCGCACAAAAGCGCAAGCGCGAACGATAGGTTGAGCGGCGTGCGCGGCATGGCAATGCCCATCCAGCCCAGAATCTCGTCAGCCCTGAACAGGCGCGCCCCCTCAACGAAGGGTAACGTCTCCAGGGACATGGAGTCCGGTCGCTTCATGGGGCCGACAAGCAGATAGCCGAGCAGACCAAAGGCAAGGAAATTGAACATGATCGTCGTGATGACCACGTGGCTGCCACGATAGGCCTGCAGCCAGCCCGGAATGAACGCCCACGCTGCGCCGAGAAGCGCTGCGCCCGCAATGGTCAGGAGGATCAGGAGGGGTGAGGGCAGAAAGGCGAGGTTCAAGACGACGAGCGCAATGCCAAGCCCGCCGAGCAGCGACTGACCCTCGCCACCGATGTTGAAATGCCCGGCATGAAACGCAATGGCGACGGCGAGCCCCGTGAAGATGAAGGTGGTCGCGTAATAGAGCGTGTAGCCAATGCCATAGGGCGAGCCGAGCGCGCCGCGCAGCAAGATGCGCACGGCATCAATCGGGCTTGCACCAATTGCCAGAACCACGAGACCCGCGACCAGAAAGGCGCAGGCCACATTGAGAACCGGAACAAGTCCGGCTGAATACCAGAGCGGAAGCTCACCGCGTGCCTGCGCGCTCATGGGGTCGTCTCCGAAACCGAAACTCTCATGCCGCGCGTTCCCTGACACCAGCCATCAGCAGGCCAAGGTCGCGCTCGTCTGTGCGTTCTGGCGTGCGCTCGCCGGTGATCTCGCCAGCGCACATGACGAGAATACGATCGGACAGCGCCATGATTTCATCAAGCTCAACCGAAACCAGCAAGATCGCCTTGCCGCGATCCCTGAGTTCAATCAACCGCTTATGGATAAACTCGATCGCGCCGATATCGACGCCGCGCGTGGGCTGGCCGACCAGAAGCAGGATCGGGTCGCGCTCGATTTCGCGCGCCAGGACGATCTTCTGCTGGTTGCCGCCGGAAAACAGGGCGGTCTTCAGATCGGGATTGGCCGGGCGCACATCAAACGCCGACATCTTCACTTCGCAATCGCGCCGGATGGCAGCCGCATCAAGGAACGGGCCGGACCCATAGCCAGCCTCATCATGGCAACCGAGAATGGCGCTTTCAGATGCCGAAAACTCCTTCACAAGACCGAGCCGGTGGCGGTCTTCCGGCACATGCCTGAGCCCCATCTTGCGCAGGCGCTTGGATTCATTCTTCGCTGCCGATTCAACCGGCCTGCCTTCAAGAAGGATCTCGCCCTTCAGCGGCGCGCGCAGCCCGGCCAGCACCTCGAGAAGTTCCGACTGGCCATTGCCCGAAACGCCGGCAATCCCGACAATCTCGCCGGCCCTGACCGACAGCGAGACATCGTTGACCCGTGTGACGCCCTTCTCATCTTTAACCGTCAGCCCGCGCACCGTCAGGATCGTTGCGCCAGGCTTTGCCGGTCCCTTGTCGACCCTGAGAACCACGCGCCGCCCGACCATGGCTTCGGCCAAAGCCTCGGGGCTTGTGGCAGCCGTGTCGAGGTGTGCCACCATTTCGCCGCGCCGCATGACCGAGACGCGGTCGGTGACGGCCATGATTTCCTTGAGCTTGTGCGTCACGATGATGACGGTCTTGCCCTCATCCCTGAGCCGGCGGAGCATGACGAACAGCTGCTCCACCTCGGTTGGCGTCAGCACCGCTGTCGGCTCATCAAGGATCAGGACGCGCGCATCGCGCACCAGCGCCTTCAGGATCTCGACGCGCTGCAACTCGCCAACAGTCAATTCCGAGACGAGCGTATCGAGCGGCACTTCAAGCCCGTAGGTCTTGCCAAGCTCCTTGAGGCGCGCGCGGGTCAGCGCTTCGCCGCGCGCCGTCAACGCGCCGCCCTCGGCACCGAGCATGACGTTTTCAACGACGGTGAACGTATCGACCAGCATGAAGTGCTGGTGAACCATGCCGATGCCGTGTGAGATCGCATCGGCCGAAGAGCGGATCGAAACGGCCTTGCCATCCACCGTGATGGTGCCGCTGTCAGCCGCGTAAAACCCGAAAAGGATCGACATCAGCGTCGATTTTCCGGCGCCATTCTCCCCGATCAACCCGTGGATCGAGCCCTTGGCCACATCAAGATCGACAGACTTGTTGGCGTGGACCGCGCCGAAACGCTTGTCGATCCCGGACATGACGACGGCGGAGACGGTCAATGGCAACTCCCGCAATTCAACTCAACAGCATCTGACGGGTACGCCCCGCCGAATGCAAGTCAGACAAACGCCCGCCAGCCACAAGGGGCCAGCGGGCGAATTTCACACGTTCGAGGCGATCAGGAGACCGGGCAGGCGTTGTTCGTGCGGTAGTCGTGCACGTTGATGCGGCCGGCAATGATGCCTTCGCGGGCAGCGGTCACGGCAGCCGTCAGTTCCGGCGTCAGCAGCGGACGGTTGTTGTCGTCCACGGCCCAATCAACGCCGCCCTGGGCAAGGCCGAGGCGGGTGGTGCCGGCGGCCCATGTGCCAGCGCGTGCGGTCGAGAACGAGTGGTGCACGGCATTGTCAACGCGCTTCAGCATCGAGGTCAGCACGCGGCCCGGGTGGAGCCCGTTCTGGTTCGAGTCAACGCCGATCCCAAGGCGCTGCGCATCGGCAACAGCCTGGAGAACGCCAATGCCGGTGGCGCCGGCTGCGGCGTAGATCACGTCGGCGCCCTGGCCGAGCTGGCCACGGGCAAGTTCTGCGCCGCGGGCCGGATCGCGGAACGCGGTCGGTGCGGTGCCTGTCATGTTCTGGACGACGTTGATCGCCGGACGAACCGACTTCACGCCCTGGACGTAGCCGCAGCCGAAGGCGCGGATGAGCGGAATATCCATGCCGCCAATGAAGCCGACGGTGTTGGAGCGGGTGGCCATGCCGGCGGCGACGCCAACAAGGAACGAGCCCTCATGCTCGCTGAACAGCACGGACTGGACGTTCGGCTGGGCAACGACCGAGTCGATGATCGTGAAACGGAGGTTCGGGAACTCAACCGAGACACGTTCCATCGCGGTGCGGAAGTTGAACCCGACGGCCACGATCGGCGAGTGACCGCGCTGGGCGAACTGGCGAAGCGCCTGCTCGCGCTGGGCGTCGTTCTGGATTTCGAATTCGCGATAGTCGACACCGGTTTCGCGCTTGAAGCGCTCGGCACCATTGAA
>JAIYEB010000341.1 GCA_027487195.1 Hyphomicrobiales bacterium
ATCGGCGCTTCCGGCGCACGTGTTTTGAACACGCTCATCCATGAGATGGGCCGGCGGAACGCGAAAAAAGGTCTTGCCACGCTGTGCATTGGCGGCGGCATGGGCATCGCATTGACGGTCGAGCGCTGAACGCGCTTTTGCAACAAGAAACGACAGGGAGAGACGGCACATGGCGCGCGTAGCATTGGTCACCGGCGGAAGCCGGGGCATTGGAGCAGCGATTTCAAAGGCCCTGAAGGCTGCAGGGTATGTCGTGGCGGCAAACTATGCCGGCAATGACGAGGCAGCGGCAAAGTTCACGTCGGAAACCGGGATCCCGACCTACAAGTGGGACGTTGGTGACTTCGACGCCTGCGCCGCCGGGATTGCTGCTGTCGAAGCCGCCCACGGCCCGATCGAAATCTTGGTGAACAATGCCGGCATTACCCGGGATGGCATGTTCCACAAGATGACCAAGGACCAGTGGTCTGCCGTCATCCGCACAAACCTCGATTCGCTGTTCAACATGACGCGCCCGGTGTGGGACGGCATGCGCAACCGCTCGTTTGGCCGCGTCATCATGATTTCGTCGATCAATGGCCAGAAGGGCCAGATGGGCCAGGTCAACTACTCCGCAGCCAAGGCCGGCGATCTTGGCTTCGTCAAGGCGCTGGCGCAGGAGGGCGCTGCCAAGGGGATTACGGTCAATGCCATTTGCCCAGGCTACATCGGCACTGAAATGGTCATGGCAATTGACCCGAAAGTGCTTGAGACCCGGATCATCCCGCAAATCCCCGTCGGTCGCCTTGGAACACCCGAGGAAATTGGCCGCGCGGTTGTGTTCCTGGCCTCCGACGAAGGTGGTTTCATCACCGGCTCGACCCTGTCGGTCAACGGCGGTCAGAACATGATCTAGACGGCGCGTGCTTTGCCAGACCGCACATCGGTCTGGCAGAGCTTTGTGCGGTCAAACCAGGGCTTCGGGCGCGTTTTGCTTTCAAGGACACTAAACGCGCTCACAGCCCCAGGGCTGCGGTCTGGCTGTTCTTGACGGGCGCTCGTGCAAGCCCCGTCGATCAGGGCTAGACCCGGCAAAATCCAATCGGGAAACCCGCAAGCAGGCCAGCTTCCCGATGGCAAACGCGCGCTATGGCAGCCCTCAGGCTACCATAGCCCAAGGACCGAGAAAACGGAGCCTGATGTGACCAGCGCCAGACCAGCCAGGCTGAGCCACAGGCCAAGCATGGCCAGGCGCTCCTCCCGCGTAGTTGGTGTGGGGCGATTTCGTAGCTTTACAGGCCTAGATGTACGGCGATGCGAAGACGGATACCACGGCACGCGAGACATAGGCGGCCTCCCTTCGTCAGGTTTACCAGTCAATAACCAATCTGCCGCGAATGCACGCCGGGACGAGAACCAACCGGTTACCTACGTAACGAAAACCCCGGAGATAGGTGACGTGCGCGCCCGTTGCATGCAACAACTCAGGCTCTATGGTTGATTTGGCAAAACCAACGGCTTCTGCCGCTTTCCAGACATGTGTCACGCTTTCGATTGCGACTGCGGGCGGCGCCTTGTTCTATTGGCTGGGCCTGCCGGCACCCTGGTTGTCGGGTGCGGTGCTCGCGGTCACGCTTGCGCTCACAACCGGACTGAAGCTGCGCGTTCCGGACCGCATGCGTGATGTGGTTTTGTTTGGTCTTGGCCTGTCCATGGGCGGTTCCGTCACCCCTGAAACGTTGGCTGCCATCGGGCGCTGGCCGATGAGCATTGTGATGCTTCTTGTGACCATGCTTGCAGTCATGGTTGCGATTACGATTCTTCTGCGCCGTGCGGGCTGGGATCGCGATACCGCCATTCTGGCGTCCGCGCCGGGGGCTTTGTCGAGCGTTCTGGCGCTCGCGCTTGCCAAGGACCTCGACGCCCGCCGCATTGTCGTCGTGCAATGCGTGCGCTTGATCGCCCTCGTGGCGCTGGTGCCCTCCCTCGCTTGGACCGCAGCTCCGCTTGCGAACGCCTCAACGCCGGCGCATGTCGCGAGTTGGCTTCCGGTTGCGCTGGAATGGCCGGCATTGCTGGCGGCATCCGGGCTTGGCGCTTACGTCATGCATCGTCTGGGCGTGCCGGCGCCATTGATGATTGGTGCGCTGATTGGCAGCACGGCCCTGCATGGTCCGGGCATTGCCACGGCGCAGGTGCCGCCACCCATCCTTGCGATCGGGTTCATTGTCCTTGGCGCGTTCATTGGCCTGCGCTTTAACGGTGTGACACAGGCCGAACTGAAGCGGGACGCTATGCTGGCTCTTGTAGCGCTCCTCGTGGCGGTCTCGATTTCCGTTCTGGGTGCTGTGATCACGGTCTGGTTCACGGGCCTGCCCCTTGGCCCTGTCATGGTGGCCTTTGCGCCAGGTGGGGTCGAGGCCATGATTGCGATTGCGTTCGCGCTGGATCTCGACCCGGCCTATGTCGGCGCGCATCACGTCCTTCGGTTTGTCGCCATTGCCTTGCTGCTGCCGGTCTTCATGAGCAGGGTAGTGGCGCAAAAACGTCCATCCCATGGCTGACCCGGACCTTGAGAAGCGAAAGCGCGGCCGGCTAGCCGGGCCACACCCGCTGTATCACCGGGTCTATGTCGACCTCAGACAGACGCTTCTCGACGGCTCCGCCGATCCGCATGTGGCATTGCCCTCGGAACCCGCGCTTGCCCAGCGCTATGGCGTCAGCCGCGTCACAGTGCGTCGCACGCTGGAGGAACTCGAGGCCGAGGGGCTGGTGCGCCGCGTGCGCGGCGTTGGCACCTTTCCGGTCGTCGGTCAGCCCGCCGAGCGGCAGAACATCTCCGG
>JAIYEB010000100.1 GCA_027487195.1 Hyphomicrobiales bacterium
GCATCCACAACAGCCCGCAACCGGTGCAGGTGTTTGAGGCCGGACTCACCGTTGATCCATTTGGAATGGCCGGTCACCGTCGCAATGCGCCCATCCAACGACTGGCCGAGTTGGCCAACGATCAGGATCCCATCTGCGGTTGGGCTGAGGAGCGGCGCAAAGACCGGGCCATAGGCACCTTCGAAGCGGTGATTTGAAGCATCGAGCGCCGACAGGACATGCTGCCACGGCTGGTCAACCGGCTTTGGTTCGTGACGCAGCGGCACGTCTCGGCGCAGCGGAGCTTCATCTGTCCAGGGCGCGCGCTCTGCGCTCGAGGGTGCATCATCCATGGCGGGCAGGGGGCTTGAATGGGAGGAGGGGGGAAGGGGAAATCCGGGTTGTCGTCATGCCGAAAACACACATACTACGAACCAGGTTTCCAACATCGGAAGACCGGAGCACAAGATGCAGTCTCTTACGCGCCCCGCCTATACCAGCACGCAGCGTCTTTTGCACTGGATCACGGCACTCTTTGTATTCGCGACCATTCCATTGGCCATCGCGATGACCAATGTCGGCGAAGGCCCGATGATGGACCGGCTGTACAACCTGCATTGGTCGTTCGGATTTCTGATCCTGTTCACCGTGCTCTTCCGGCTGTGGGTGCGTGCCAAGAACCCGCCCGCACCGTTGCCGGACACGATCCCCGCATTCCAAGCGAAGATCGCCCATTGGACGCACGTCCTGCTGTATGTGCTTTTGGTCGCCATGCCGATTGGCGGATGGATAGGCAAGTCCGCCTACGGCGGCGCAATCTACATTTTCTGGATCATCCCGATGCCGGCGATCTGGGCCCACAATCCAGGCTTTGGCGAGCGTATCCTTGGCATGCATACAGCCGCGGGAATCTTCATGACGCTGTTGCTTATCGCCCATATCGGAGCGGCGATGATGCATCACTTCGTCAAGAAGGACGGCATCATGCTGCGCATGATCAGGGACTAGCGGAGCCAACTTCGTATCCCTTTGATGGCGCAGGAGCAGGTCTCCTGTTTCACTGACTTTTCGGATCATACTTTTGTCGCGCTCAAGCTGAAGCTGACATGAACAGGCGCTGTTCATGCCCTTCGCGCTGGACAGGCTGCACGCCACATGGTTGATCGCAGCGCCGGAGGCCGACATGAAGTCCCAGAAATCCACATCCGTCCCGACCGTCATTGCGGGTCGAAAACCGTCTGTGCTGATCGTCGAAGCACGCTTTTATGACGACATTGCCGACGAGCTCCTGATGGGCGCAAAGACAGTGCTTGGACTGTCGGGCGTCCAGATGACGGTCATTACCGTCCCGGGTGCGCTTGAAATACCGGCGGTTATCGGCATGGCCATCCGCGCAGCCTACGAGACCGACGAGCCTGTCGTGTATGATGGCTATGTTGCGCTTGGCTGCGTTATTCGCGGCGAAACCGGGCACTATGATGTTGTCGCCGGCGAGAGCAATCGCGCCTTGATGGACATGGCCGCGCGCGATGGTCTTGCGATTGGCAACGGCATTCTGACGGTCGAAAACCGCGAACAGGCCCTGGCCCGCGCGCGCACCAGCGAAATGAACAAGGGTGGCGGTGCGGCTCAGGCTTGCCTTGAAATGATTGCAATCCAGCGCCGTTTCGGCATCGATGCCTTGCCCATGGGCCCTCAGGACATGATTGAGCCCGGCTTTCTCGAGGAAATGCTGGCCCAGACAGCGCCGCCGCCCCGCAAGGGCTCGTCGCTTCCCGGCTTCACAGCGTCCGAGCGCAAACCAAAGGCGCGCCGTTGATGGCTGAGACACATGAAGCATCCGTGAAACCGGTCAACAAGCGGGGCGCTGCGCGCCTTGCGGCCGTGCAGGCGCTGTATCAGATGGATATGGCCGGCTCGGACGTCTTGAAGACCATCGCGGAATTCGAAACCCACCGTCTTGGCCAGGAAGTTGATGGCCAGGCCTACCTTCCTGCCGACGCGACATTCTTCCGCGCGCTGGTCTCAGGCGTTGTCGAGTTTCAACTCGTGCTTGATCCAGCCATCGATGGTGCCTTGCTCGACGGCTGGCCGCTGGCGCGAATCGATACAACCATGCGCCAGACGTTGCGCGCAGGCCTGTTCGAGCTCCAGCACCGCTCCGACATTCCAGGCCGCGTCATCATTGCAGAGTATGTCGATGTCGCGCGCGCCTTCTTCAGCGATGGCGACGAGCCCAAGGTTGTGAACGCGATTCTTGATCGCCTCGGCCGCGCTGTCCGGCCCACCGAGTTTGGCGAACGCGGCGCATAACATGTCGCGCCCGGGCGAGATGGAGTTGATTGCCCGCTATCTCGCCCCGCTTGCGACTGATCCCGGCGCATGGGGACTGAAGGACGACGCCGCGACCTTCAGGCCCGGTCCCGGCGAAACACTGGTTTTGACCCACGACACGCTGGTCGCAGGCCGCCATTTCTTTGCCGATGATCCGGCACATGATGTCGCCTTCAAGTCCATTGCGGTCAGTCTCTCGGACCTTGCCGCAAAGACCGCGCGACCCGCGGGCTATCTGTTGTCCCTTGCGCTCCCGAAGGACTGGACCGAGGCGTGGCTCGCGCTGTTTTGCGCTGGCTTGCAGGACGTGCAGACAGCTTATGGGCTGACGCTTTTTGGTGGCGATACGGTCGCAACCGACGGGCCACTCGTGATTGGCGTCACGGCTTTTGGCACAATACCTGAAGGCGCGACGGCTCCAAGGCGCACCGGCGCGCGGCCCGGCGATCTTGTCTGTGTGACCGGCACCATCGGCGCTGCAGCCCTTGGGCTTCATGTCCGCAGCAAGACGCTGGCGCCCGTGCGCGACGTCGAGCGCCTGAGCCTGGCGCAGCAACGCATCGCCGAAGCGCGCTATCTCAGACCTGCCCCGCCTGTAGGTGCACTTGATGATGTACGCCATCTGGTCACAGCCTCCATGGATGTTTCGGACGGCTTGATGGGCGATCTGTCAAAGCTCTGCCTGGCCTCGGGATGCGGGGCCGAGATTGCACTTGAAGCCGTGCCGTTTGATCCGGCCTTGAAACCGGCCATCCACGAAAGCCGCGACCTGCTCCGCATCGCGGTGAGTGGCGGCGATGACTACGAGACGCTGTTCACGATTCTACCTGGCGATCTCGAAGAGGTGTCGAACGCGCTGGCCCGGCACGGTTATCGCCTGTCTTGCCTGGGTGTCATCCGCAGGCCTGTCGGGATCGAGGCCACATTTGGCGGCGCACCCTTTGCCTTTGGCCCGGCGTACGATCATTTCCAGCCGCAGGGCTGAGCGATCGGCGCCTGTCTGAGGATAATGGCGGGAGGCCGGAACTCAAATTCGCAGGTCTGGAAAGCGGTCGAGATAGATCCGGAACCAGGGCGTAAAACTCTCCGGATTGGCCTTGATTTCGGCCCTGAGCTCGTCTGCGCTGACCCAGCGCGTGGCCGCCACTTCTTCCGGATCCGGCAACAGCGCAAGCGTGTCAGGATCCGCTTCGCCGGTAAACATGTGGACGCGCTCATGCTCGATAAGGTCGCTGCCAACATCGGCGCGATACTCGACGATGCGGCGCGGCGTCAGAGGAACCGCAAAGCCAAGCTCCTCCATCATGCGCCGCGCGGCGGCATGATCTGGTGCCTCATCAAAGTGCGGATGCGTGCAGCAGGTGTTCGCCCATTGCCCGCCGCAATGATATTTTCCGAAAGCGCGCTGCTGGATCAGCAATCGGTCGCCCGAGAAGATGAAAACGGAGATCGCGAGGTGCAGGATGCCGCGCCGGTGGGCTTCCATTTTCTCAATTGGCACAAGGCGACCATCCGCGAGGATCGCGGGGATGTAGATTGCGCGCGGCAGGTTCGCTCGGACAGCAACAGGGCTCACAATCGTCCTCCAACAGCGAGATGGCTGGGGCCAGAACGCGGATCAATCACGGGTGCGGCGTCGGCAAGCGGCTTTCGCCCGCCAACAGTGCCTTCTTCAGCCAGAACGCGGAAACGGGCATAAAGCTCTTCGCTGAACCATTCGTTGCGGCGCACATCTTTGACGGCGCGCCTGTGCGCTCCATCGCCATAGGCAAAGGCCGTCATCGCCCCGCCTTCCCGCCAGATTGAAAATGTCACCTGCTGAAACCAGGGCACTTCGCCAAGGCCGAGCTGAAACAGCAATTGCTCCTGCCCTCGGATCAGTGCGCTGACATCGGGCGAGTGCCGCCAGAACGAAATGACATGGCGCGGTTTGACGGTGGCGCGGGTCAGGACCGCAATCGCTCCGCCGGAGCCGTTGTCGTCAACCGACTTTGGAAACGGGTTCATCCCATCCCACGCCCCACGCGAAGACACGGGCGCGAGATAGACCGCATAATGCTCGCTCGCCATGCGCCGCCAGCGCTTGAACACCGGCAGCGTCGCCAACGCGTGCTGCGCGGTTGCCTGATCAGGCCACACCGTCAAAATGGCATAGCGGCCAAAGTTTGGGATCGGCGTGAAACCCTCGCCCGTCCCTGTACCCAACAGTTTCCAGAACAGGACGTCGCGGCTTTTCGAGAGTGCCAGACGCGCAAAGCCCATCTGCGCGAACGCGGCAAGCCGCGCCACAACGCCGTCGAACTGGCAAACAAACAGGGCCGCGACGGCCATCGGGTCTTGCTCCTGTCAGGCGACCGCGCGGGCCAGCGCACACTGCGACCACAACGCCCCAAGGGAGGAGACGAGATGGTCGATATGCTGGTCCGTGTGCAGCGGCGTCGGCGTGATCCGCAAACGCTCGGTTCCCTTGGCAACGGTCGGATAGTTGATCGGCTGGATGTAGATGCCATAGCTATCAAGCAAAACATCGCTGATCCATTTGCACTTCACCGGATCTCCCACCATCACCGGCACAATATGGCTCGGGTTTTCAAGGGTCGGAATACCAAGGGCCGAGAGCTTGCGGCGAACGGTGGCGACGCGGTTCTGGTGGCGGGCCCGCTCGAACGGGCTTGCCTTGAGATGCTCGATCGAGGCGCGCGCACCAGCTGCAATGGCCGGCGGCAGAGCTGTGGTGAAGATGAAGCCGGAAGCGTACGAGCGGACAAAGTCGATGGCGGCCTTTGAGCCGGAGATGTAGCCGCCCATGACGCCAAACGCTTTGCCGAGCGTGCCCTCGATGATGGTCACGCGGTCCATCACCCCGTCGCGCTCGGCAATGCCCCCGCCGCGCGACCCGTAAAGGCCAACGCCATGCACCTCATCAAGGTAGGACATGGCGCCGTAGCGCTCGCACACGTCAAGGATCTCCCGGATCGGCGCAATATCCCCATCCATCGAGTAAACCGACTCAAACGCAACGATCTTCGGGCGGGACGGATCTGCTGCCGCCAGTTTTTCTTCAAGATCCTGCACATCATTGTGCCGCCAGATCACGCGCTCGGCCCGGCTGTGGCGGATCCCTTCGATCATGGACGCGTGGTTGCCTGCATCCGAAAAGATGATCGCCCCCTTGATCGCCCCGCCCAGGGTTGAAAGCGCCGCCCAGTTCGAGACATAGCCCGAGGTAAACAGCAGGGCGGCCTGTTTGCCATGAAGGTCGGCAAGGGATTGCTCGAGAAGCACATGCTCATGGTTGGTGCCGGAGATGTTGCGCGTCCCGCCTGCGCCCGCGCCATACTCGTCGAGCGCGCCATGCATGGCCGCGATCACTTTCGGGTTCTGGCCCATCCCGAGATAGTCATTCGAGCACCAGACGGTGACTTCCTGCGCGCCCGTACCGGTATGGCGCACGGCCCTTGGGAACGCCCCGCAGGCACGCTCCAGATCGGCAAACACGCGGTAGCGCCCTTCCTGATGGAGCGCCTCGATGCCGCTTTCGAAGATCGTTTCAAACGGCGTTGA
>JAIYEB010000009.1 GCA_027487195.1 Hyphomicrobiales bacterium
ATCGATCTCGTCCTGCTCGATGTGATGATGCCTGGCATGGACGGGTTCGAGGTGTGCGCCCGCATCAAGGCAAACACGCGCATCCACCATGTCCCGGTTGTCATGGTCACCGCGCTTGACCAGCCAGCTGACCGCGTACGTGGCCTTGAAGCTGGTGCGGATGATTTCCTCACCAAGCCGGTTTCCGATCTTGCCCTCCTGACGCGGGTGCGCTCGCTGGTGCGCCTGAAGCAGTTGACAGATGAGCTGCGTCTTCGTGCGGGCACGTCGCGCGAGCTTGGCCTGGCCGGCGCGGAAATCGCGCATGACGCCATTGATGGCCGCAACGGCCGGATTCTTCTGGTCGATGATCGCCGCTCATCGTTCGAGCGCATTGTGACTGCCATGCGTGGTGTCCATCGTGTCGAGGTGGAGCCTGCGCCATCGGAAGCCCTGCTGAAGATCGGCCATGAGAATTTCGATCTCGTGATCGTTTCGCTCGACCTGCAGAGCTTTGATGCGCTGCGCCTGTGCAGCCAGATTCGCAGCGTGGAGCGCATGCGCCAGCTGCCAATCCTTGTCCTGTCAGACCCGGATGAATCCGCGCGGCTGCTGCGTGGCCTTGATCTGGGCGTCAACGACTATCTGGTGCGTCCGCTTGACAAGAACGAGCTGCTGGCGCGCGTCTCGACCCAGGTCAAACGCAAGCGCTTCGGCGATCAGTTGCGCGATACGCTCCAGCAATCCATGGAGCTTGCGATCCGCGACGGGCTGACCGGTCTTCACAACCGGCGCTATCTCGAAAGCCACCTGGCCTCCCTTGTGCGCCTGTCGGCGAGCGAGGACCGTGGCATGGCGCTCCTGATCATGGATATCGACCATTTCAAGCGCGTGAATGACACGCACGGCCACGATGCGGGTGATGAAGTGTTGCGCGAGTTTGCGCGCCGCATCCGCAAGGTCGTTCGCGGCATCGACCTTTGCGCGCGCTTCGGCGGCGAAGAGTTCGTTGTCGTCATGCCAGACACCGATGTCGCCCTGGCCCACTCCATAGCCGAGCGCATCCGCGAACGCGTGGCGGAGCTGCCTTTTGCCGTCGCTGATGGTGCCCAGCAACTCGACGTAACTGTCTCGATCGGCCTGTCGTGGCTCGAACATGCCGACGACAGCCCGGAAACGCTGCTCCAACGCGCCGACCAGGCGCTGTATGCTGCCAAGCGCAACGGCCGCAACCGCGTCATGTCCGAAGCAGCATGAGCAATATTTAAGTATTTAATTCAATTTTTAAGTAATAACTGTCCTTATAAACGTTAATTCTTTCTTTCACTGACATAATTACTAGGATACCTGTAACGTCCTTCAAGAGACGGGCTGAGGGTCAAACCGGGCCTGTCTCGGCTGAGGCAACGTCCGGGTCCGCCGCATCTTCCGGGTGCTTCCAAAGCCAGGCCGACCGTGTTGCTCCAAGGGCCTCCTCGGAGCGTCATACGGTCGGCCACATCTTTTTATGTATTTAAAATTTTAGACTTGATCTATTCGCTATTGATGAAAATGAATACTAATTCGTTGAATGTCGTTTCGTGGATTAGCGTTAGAAGTGTCCTCTTAAGACATGGGAGGCCTCAATGCTCAACGATTTCGAGATGCTGGCACGCGCGCCGGACTCGCCAGCACGCACAAAGCTCGTCGAACGGCTGACATCGGTCTTCGTGCGCCTGAGCGAGGCCGAACGCTCATCAGTCATCGCGTCGTTTGAGGATGTCGTGACACGCGTCCTGGCAACGATCGAGGAAGATGACCGCATTGCATTGTCGAGTCGCTTTGCGAACCTGCCGAACGCTCCAATCGGCGTTCTGCGGCACTTTGCGCACGACACAAGCACCGTTGCGCGCAAGGTCCTGCGTCATTCGCCAAGACTCGATGACGAGGAACTGAGCAAGGTCGCGAAACTGCGCGACGACGGGCATCGCCTTGCCATTGCACAGCGGATCTTTCTCTCCGAGCCTGTGTCTGACACGCTCATCCAATGCGGCAGCAGCGATGTGCTGCGCGCTGTCGCCGCCAATGACGGCGCCCAGATTTCAACGGTCGGCTACGATCGGCTTGTGAATGATGCCATCTCTGACCGGGTTCTGCGCGAACTGGTTGCCGGTCGCGAGCGCCTGCCCGAGGCCGTGCGCAGCAAGATCGCGCCGCTGATCGCAGCCGAGGTCGGCCGGCGGTTCCAGCGCACACGTAACGCACAGGATGAGCGTCAGCTCTATCTGCGGCTGCTTGAGGCCCTGGATGATGGTGACATTGACGTTGATGAAGCCATCGAAGCTGCGATCGAGGAACGCCGCCCTGTCTGGGTGGTCGACATTATTGCCCATGCGGGCTGCTTCGACCGCGCTGAGATCATGTCGGCCTTGATGGAGCGTAGCGTGAAAGCCATCTCAATGGCGTGCTACCAGACGGGCATCAGTGCACCGACCTGGAAGAAGCTCCTCGACTTCAGGGCAAAGACACTGGGAATTGGCTCAAACGCGCCGCGTTACGTGCGCGAGTATGGGGCTTACTCCAGAACGGCGCAGAAAAGCGCCTGAGCGCTGCGCCGAAACGCTCTGGGTTCCACAAGAACCAAACCAGACGCCAAAAATGACAACGCCGCGCTGATGAGGCGCGGCGCTGGCATATTCAAACAGAAGCAACAGCTACTTGATCTTCGCTTCCTTGAACTCGACGTGCTTGCGCGCGACCGGGTCGTACTTCTTCTTGACCATCTTGTCGGTCATCGTACGGGAGTTCTTCTTGGTGACGTAGAAATACCCGGTGTCGGCCGTCGACACGAGCTTGATCTTGATGGTCACGGCCTTGGCCATGGGTGGCTCCTGAGCTCAACGAAAACAGCGGCCCGGTGGCCGCGAAAAGAGCGCGCAACCTACTCACGCGCGCCGCTCTGTCAAGGGTTTCCCGCTCGATAAAGCGCAAACTCAGACAATCATGTCGGTAAATCGGTCGCCGGTGTCGGGTTCGTCCTCAAGCGCCTTGAGATAGTTCGCCATAACCGCGTGCGGCTCGCCTTCCTCGCGAAGCTTGCCACGATCAAGCCATAGAACCCGCTGGCAAAGCCGCTCGATCTGCTCATGTTCATGGCTGACCATCAAAACGGTGCCGGTTTCGGCGAAACGCTCAATGAATCGGCGCGAGCGGTCCTGAAACGCACCATCTCCAACCGACAACGCCTCATCAACAATCAGGATATCGGCAGACGCATGGGCACAAATGGCAAAGGACAGGCGCGCCACCATTCCTGATGAGTACATTTTGGCCGGCCGGTTGAAGAACTCGCCAATGGCCGCGAAAGCCTCGACCTCGCCGATACGCTCGGCCATTTCCTTGCGGCTGACACCCAGGATGGCGCCTGCGACGAACGCATTCTCTCGGCCCGTCAACTCATAGTCGAACGCAGCGCCGAGTGCGAGAATGGGCGCTATGCGCCCCGTGACCGAGAGCGTACCCGTTGTCGGCTCGGTGATGCCGCACATGATCTGCAACAGCGTGGTCTTGCCTGAACCGTTGCGCCCGACAAGGCCAATGCGCTCGCCCTTCCTGACGGTGATGTCGATATCGCGCATGACCCAGAATTCGCGATAATAGCGCTTCCAGCGACCAAACAGCAGCTGCAGAAGGCGATCATCATACCGGTCATAGAGCTGGTATGCCTTGCCAAGGCCGCGCCCCGAGATTGCAATGGTCTCAGATGACATCGACAAGAATCCTGCGGTAGCGCTGAAACACCGAATAGCCGCCGTAAAACACCAGCAGCGAGCCCAGGCTCGCCATCAACCAGGTCACGGGGTTGAACAGCCGTCCGCGTAAAATGATGTCCCGGCCCATCTCGATAAACCCGGCGGATGGGTTGAGATAGCTGATCCAGCGCGTCGCCTCGGGCAGGTCGGCAACGCTGTAGAACACCGGCGTCACGAAGATCAGGATCGGAATGATCGTGACCATGAGATAGGCCAGATCGCGCGTAAAGGCGCCAAGGGCCGCAAGAAACCAAACCAGACCGAGGAGGAACAGCACATAGGGCAGGACGATCAGCGGCAGCAGGAGCACGGTCCACGGCAAACCCTGGATGAACAGGGTGAAGGTAAGACACAGGACCATGGCAATGCCGGCATAGGCGAGTGCGCGGACAACGGCGATCCAGGCAAGCGACGCGGAGGGGAATATGGTGCGCTTGATGAAGTGCATGTGCTCCTGAATGAGCAACGGCGCGCGACCGGCTAGTTCCGCCATCAGGTTGAAGAACACCAGCGCGACGAAGATCGACAGGGCGCGGTTGCCAGTGCTGGATCCTTGCGGGCCGAGAATGCCTGAAAATGCAAATGTGTAGACGGCAAGCAGCACAAGCGGCGAAATCACAGCCCAGGCCGGCCCCAGCAATGACGCGGTAAACCGGACCGCAAGGTCGCGGCCAACAATGACGCGGATCAGTTCGCGGTAGCGCCAGGCCTCGAGGAATGGCTGGGCGAGGCGCGCACCCAAACCGCCTTTGATCACGTCACCTGACATAGGACTCCAGCTCTGGCTTGGCGGGGTTCCTAAACGATGACGACGGCAATGGAAACCCGTGTGAGCCCGAGGCCGGGCAAAGCGGAACTGTCGGGTCCCATTTGCGAGCCCATCAACGCAATCACCCCGGCACATTGGCCGGGGTGATCATGCGTAGAGGTATGAATGGCTCAGAAGGACGATGAAGGGCTTTGGGGCGCACCGTTGCGCTCGGCCATGAACCGGTCGAACTCCTGCTGGTCCTTTGCGCGCTTGAGGCGAAGCATGAAGTCGCCAAAGGCGCGTTGCTCTTCATCAAGCTTGCGCCGCTCGTCCTCAAGCCGGCGGATGACCTCGCCGCGGTAGTCGTCAAACGCGGCGTTTCCGGAACTGCGGTAAGAGTTCATGCCGCCGAAGCGGCCCGAAAAGCGTTCCATGGCCTGCTCTGCCTTGCGCATGGCGCGTTCAGCCTTTCGGGTTGCCCGATCTGTGTTGCACCACATCTGCCCGTCTCCGCGCTCCTCGCGCATCATCTTGTGTCGGCGAAACGCCAGGAACCCGAGAATGGCGAGGCCAACAGGCCAGAACGCCACGAACCCGGC
>JAIYEB010000252.1 GCA_027487195.1 Hyphomicrobiales bacterium
GCCGACCTGAGCTGACGCCAGGACCAGTTGGCGATGCAAGATGACGTGGCGCTGATGGCCCAGGCGCGCTTTTCCAAAACAAAAGGCCCGGTTGCCGAGGGTGCAACCGGGCCTTCGTTTAGATGTTCAGCCGAGGCCTAGCGGGCCGGCGTGCTGCCACCAACGGTCGGTGCGGCAGGCAATGCCGGCGCTGCCGGTGTTGCAGGGCGAACAGGCGTCGCGGTCGACGAGCCGTTGCTGCCGTTCGAGGGCGTGGTCACACCCGTTGAAGGGCGGTTCTGGACTATCGGCGCGGTCTGGGTCGTGCTGCCAACCGACGGTGAGGCAACAGGTGTTGCCGGACGGGCAGGCTGTACGATCGCAGGGGAGGCGCCCTGGGCCGGAGCCGGCGCTGCGCCCTGGGCGAACGCGGCTGCGGTCGAAAGAACGAGAGCGGAAGCGGCGACAAGGAACTTCGACATTTTGGTGTTTCCCGGTGTGTTGCCCTGAGGCGTCATTGCCTCGGCGACGGGAATGAATTTCGGCTTCAATCGCGGCTGGACTTTTGCTGGATCAAGACAAAACCAAGGTCTTTTGCGAAACAACAGCTGAAGTCTTCGTTCATCTCCGGTTTATGTACTCAAATGCGAAGTAAAATTCATGTTCATGAACAGAAAAGCAAAAGGCCCGGGATGCTGCCCGGGCCTTTGATCTTCATTGCCTAGCTGTGGCTCAGGCGCTCATCGCAGCCTTCAGGTTCTGGTCGATCTTGTCGAGGAAACCAGTGGTCGAGAGCCACTTCTGGTCCGGTCCGATCAAGAGAGCCAGATCCTTCGTCATGTAGCCAGCCTCGACCGTATCGATGCAGACCGCCTCAAGCGTATCGGCAAAGCGCTGCAGTTCGGCGTTGCTGTCGAGCTTGGCGCGGTGGGCAAGGCCCCGTGTCCAGGCAAAGATCGAAGCGATCGGGTTTGTCGAGGTTTCCTTGCCCTTCTGATGCTCGCGATAGTGGCGGGTCACGGTGCCGTGGGCGGCTTCCGCTTCAACGGTCTGCCCATCCGGCGTCAGCAGAACCGAGGTCATCAGCCCGAGCGAACCAAAGCCCTGCGCAACGATGTCTGACTGCACGTCGCCATCATAGTTTTTGCAAGCCCAGACGTAGCCGCCGGACCACTTCAGCGCCGCTGCCACCATATCGTCGATCAGGCGGTGTTCGTAGGTGATGCCAATGGCGTCAAAGTCCTTCTTGAACTCGGTCTGGTAGACCTCTTCGAAGATGTCCTTGAAGCGCCCGTCATAGGCCTTGAGGATCGTGTTCTTGGTCGAGAGGTAGACAGGGTACTTGCGCGACAGCCCGTAGTTCAGCGAGGCGCGGGCAAAATCGCGGATCGAATCATCGAGGTTGTACATCGCCATGGCGACACCAGAGCCTGGCGCCTTGAAGACCTCGCGCTCGATGACCTTGCCATCTTCGCCGACAAACTTGATCGTCAGCGTGCCCTTGCCGGGAAAGCGGAAGTCGGTTGCGCGATACTGATCGCCAAAGGCATGGCGGCCAACGATGATGGGCTGGGTCCAGCCAGGCACAAGGCGCGGAACGTTCTTGCAGATGATCGGCTCGCGGAAAATCACGCCGCCGAGGATGTTGCGGATCGTGCCGTTCGGCGACTTCCACATCTCCTTGAGGTTGAACTCCTTCACGCGCTGCTCGTCCGGCGTGATGGTTGCGCACTTGACGCCAACACCGTGCTTCTTGATCGCGTTGGCCGCATCCACCGTCACCTGGTCGTTGGTGGCGTCGCGATGCTCCATGCCAAGATCATAGTATTCAAGATTCACGTCGAGATAGGGGTGGATCAACTTGTCCTTGATGAACTGCCAGATGATGCGGGTCATCTCGTCGCCGTCGAGTTCGACAACGGTTCCTGTCACCTTGATTTTCTGCATGGTCTCTGAGTGCACCGGGCTTAAGGTTTTTCGGGTCGGAAGGCGCGCTGCGGGCTTCCGGGCCCCCGCTCCGCAACGCTGTCTCTCCGGTTGAGTTGCGCATAACACGCCATGCCGCGAAGGATAAGTCCGAGTTTTGGGTGAGGCGCCTGTGTCAACTGAAGGGCGCGCAACCAGAAGCCTTGTGAGGTTGCGAGCGAAGGACTTTTTGGTGCCGGTTGCTTCGGGGCCTGGAATGGAGGGGTCTTGCATGCAGGCACGCAAAGCGCTTGTTACGCGCCATGAGTTCGACGCGTGCCCCGATCATTGTCCTGATTGCGCCCCAGATGGGCGAGAACATCGGCATGTGCGCGCGCGCCATGGCGAACATGGGCCTTTCCGAGCTGAGAATCGTGGCTCCGAGGGATGGCTGGCCAAACGAGAGGGCCGTTGCCGCCTCTTCTGGCGCGCATGCAATCCTTGAGGCGGCAAAGCTCTACGATACGCTTGAAAGTGCAGTGGCTGATGCGCACGTGGTCTATGCAACCACGGCGCGCGAGCATCGCATGGCCAAGCCCGTCGTTGGCCCGCAGGAAGCGATGGAGCAGTCGCGCAGGCGCATCGGGGCAGGCCAGAGCGTTGCCATCTTGTTTGGTCGCGAGCGCATCGGCCTCCTGAATGATGAGGTGTCGCTCGCCTCTGCCATCCTGACGATCCCGGTGTCGCAGGACTTTCCATCCCTCAATCTGGCTCAGGCCGTGTTGCTGATCGGCTATGACTGGTTGAGGTCAGGGGGGGATGAGGGCGAACTGATCGGCTTTGTCACAGATCTTGGCTCGCCACCTGCCAAGCGGGCCGAGCTTTTCGCTTTCTTCAGCCATCTCGAAGGGGAGCTTGATCGCTCCGGCTTTCTGGACACGACCGACAAGCGGGAAGCCATGGTGCGCAATCTGCGCAACATCTTCCATCGCACCGAGATGACCGAGCAGGATGTCCGCACGCTTCATGGGATCGTGCGGTCGCTATCGCGTGGGCGCGGCGGCAATTCGGGGTAATCTCCCTGCCATGACAAGAAACGACACGATTCTGGTGTTTGACTCCGGTCTTGGCGGCCTCACGGTTTTCCGCGAGATTGTGAAGGTGCGGCCGGATGCCGAGTATGTCTATCTCGCCGATGATGCGGCGTTTCCGTATGGCGGATTGTCTGAAGCAGCGCTCGTTGCCCGCGTTGAGGCTGTGTTTCAGCGTGCAGTTGCCGAGTTTTCGCCGGATATCGCCGTGATTGCGTGCAACACCGCATCAACCCTCGTGCTGCCCCATCTGCGCGCGGCGTTTCAGATTCCCTTTGTCGGGACCGTGCCCGCGATCAAGCCGGCGGTGGAAGCAAGTCTGTCGCGGCTTGTTTCGGTCCTTGCGACGCCTGGAACGGTCAAGCGCGACTATACCCGTGATCTCGTCTCCCGGTTTTCCGGAGATGCCGAGGTGACCCTTGTTGGCGCGCCCCGCCTTGCTGGTCTTGCAGAAGCCTACCTGCGCGGTGAAACGATCACGGACCAGGAGTTACTGGATGAAATCCGGCCCTGCTTCATCACGGCGCCTGATGGGCGCAGGACCGATCAGCTGGTGCTGGCCTGCACCCACTATCCGTTGCTGTCGCGCGACATCGAGCGCCTGAGCCCATGGCCGGTCACGCTGGTTGATCCTGCGGCTGCGATTGCGCGGCGCGTCGTGAGCCTGGTTGGTCCGCCAAGGCGCAATCGGCGCGCTGACCGCATTGCGCTGTTCACCGGCCATGTGCCGCAGGTCGGCGCTGATGGGCGCGCGTTCAGAGAAACCGGGCTTTCGGCGGTTGACCTGTTTGATGTGCCGTTTGGAGCCCGGCGGGAGACCCTGTCGGGCACTCCCGAAGCAAGGCCGGCACTCTGACCCGTCGCCCTGTCGCGTGTTCGCTGACACCTGCTTCAGCACAAGGTGCGCTAGCGCGGCAGCCCTGAAAGCCAGGCCACAATCTCGCGTGCGCCGGCATCAGGCGTGCCGCGACGGTCGGCCTGTACGGTCATGTAACGGCTTGCGGGATTGCGGTTGCCAATGTCGAACGTATAGCCCGCCCCAAGGGAGAAGATCGGGTCGCGGGTGCCGATGAGATACAGGAAGGGCAGGGGATTGAGGCGCAGCGCGCGCGCATTGCGCGGCATGATGGCAACCCCGTTTGGATCATACCAGCTGAAGTAGGCGTTGGCCGTCGCGGTAATGGGCTGCGCGCGCCCCTGATAATTGTCAAAGAAGCTCGCGACGGCATCGCCGCCGCCCGCCCGGATCATGCGCCGCGCACGTTCGACATCAGTTGCCGCGCCACGGCGCAAGGCACCACGGTCCGGCGTATGCCCCGGCCCCACAATCATGACAGCCATGAGATCGCGCCGTCTGGCAGCATAACCCAGCGCTGCGTTTCCACCCATGCCGTGGCCGCCAACGACAATGCGGGTCGCCCCTTCTGCCCTGAGTTTGGCAACCTGCTCATCAATGTCTGTCATTGCCTGTTCGAATGTGCTGGACAGGATACGACGCCCTGACCAGGTCATTTCGGGCACCAGAACACGGGCGCCTGCGGCTTCAAGCGCGCGCTGCAAGCCGGTGAGATTGTCCGGCGGCTCGGCGCGCTTGCCATGGAGCAGCAAGACGCCAACATTCTCAAGTCGCTGTCCCTGAGCCATCGTCGGCGTCGCCGCCGCACTCATGAGCAGGCACACGATCAGCAAGAGCCAACGCCGCATTGTTCCTTCCACCGCAACCTTCATGCGCCTACTGTAGATGCTTCTCAGCGCGGCGAAACCTCATCACCGTCGTCCTTTCGTTGACAAGCGCGTGAGTGACGACTACACGACGGCCCTCGCTGGTGGCCAAGGCCTCTGGCGGTAGTTCCCGTGGCAAGGCCATCTGGCCTTCGTCCTGTCGGTCTCCGCGAGGGGACAGAGGAGGGAGCGTTCCACTCCAACGACCCGCGAAAGGTCCGAACGCATGTCCAAGCGCCATAGCGCCAAGCACAAACTCGATCGCCGTATGGGCCAGAACATCTGGGGACGCCCGAAGTCCCCGGTGAACAAGCGCGAATACGGCCCCGGCCAGCACGGTCAACGCCGCAAGGGCAAGACCTCTGACTACGGCACACAGCTCAAGGCCAAGCAGAAGCTGAAGGGCTACTACGCCTCGATTTCCGAGCGTCAGTTCCGCAGCTACTATGCCGAGGCCGTCCGCATGAAGGGCGATACCTCCGCGAACCTGATTGGCCTTCTCGAGCGCCGTCTTGATTCGGTCGTCTATCGCGCGAAGTTCGTGCCGACCGTGTTCGCCGCCCGCCAGTTCGTCAACCACGGCCACGTCACGGTCAACGGCAAGAAGGTCAACATCTCCTCCTACCTCGTCAAGCAGGGCGATGTGGTTGCGGTGAAAGAGGCTTCGCGCCAGATGCTTCTGGTCATGGAAGCCCAGCAGTCCAGCGAGCGCGACCTGCCGGATTACCTGTCGGTTGATACCGCGAAGCTCGCGGCGACCTTCGTGCGCGTTCCGGTCCTTGGCGACGTGCCGTACCCGGTCATGATGGAACCCAATCTGGTCGTCGAGTTCTACTCGCGCTGATCGCTTTCCTTATCGCA
>JAIYEB010000342.1 GCA_027487195.1 Hyphomicrobiales bacterium
CTGTCGCAAGTCACTGCGCAAGGCGCGAGTGTCCTGCGCATTGCCATGACGGCGTCTGACATTCCGCTGACGACAGGCCAGACCGATCAGGGCGGCGAAGGCCAGCGTTTCATGGGCTATACGCTGTATGACTCACTGATCAACTGGGACCTGACGCGGTCGGATGTGTCGTCCTCGTTGACGCCGGGCCTTGCCACCCGTTGGGCCGTTGACCCGGCAAACAGCCGCCGCTGGATCTTCAACATCCGCGAAGGCGTGCGCTTCCATGACGGTAGCATTTTCACCGCTGAGGCTGCGGTCTGGAACTTCGACAAGCTCCTGCGCGAAAATTCCCCGCAGTTCGATCGCCGGCAATCAGCCCAGGGCCGTTCACGCATTCCTGCCGTGGATACATATCGCGCCATTGATCCAATGACGCTCGAGATCACCACCCGCGTGCCAGACGCCACGCTGCCCTACCAGATCGCCTGGATCATGTTTTCCTCGCCCGCGCAGTGGGAGGCGACCGGGCGCAACTGGGACAATTTTGCGCGCACACCCTCGGGAACCGGGCCGTGGCGTATGGACCGCTGGACGCCGCGTGAGCGCGCGGAACTCATTCCAAACACAGGATACTGGAACCCGGCGCGCGTGCCCAAGGTTGCGCGCATGGTTCTGCTACCCATGCCAGAGGTGAATGCGCGCGTTGCCGCGTTGCGCGGCGGGCAGGTCGACTGGATCGAAGCTCCGGCACCAGATGCCATTCCCTCGCTTCGCCAGGCGGGCTTCCAGATCACCTCGAACGCCTATCCGCACAATTGGACCTGGCACTTCAGCCGCGCTGAAGGCTCGCCCTGGAACGATATCCGCATCAGACAGGCGGCAAACCTGGCGGTGGATCGCGAAGGCATGAAGGAGCTTCTCGGCGGGATGATGATCCCGGCGCAGGGCTTCATCACGCCGGGCCATGCCTGGTTCGGAAACCCAACCTTCAAGGTCAGGACTGACCTCGCCGAGGCCCGTCGTCTGATGGCTGCAGCCGGCTTCTCACAGCAGCGCCCATTGCGGACCAAGGTGTTGATTGCGCCATCGGGGTCAGGCCAAATGCTGCCGTTGCCCATGAACGAGGTCATCCAGCAAAACCTTGCTGAGGTCGGGATTGCGATCGAGTTTGAGGTGGTCGAGTGGAATGCGCTGATCAACATCTGGCGCGCCGGCGCGCGCCATGAGACCTCGCGCGGGGCCACGGCGATGAACTACTCCTACTTCATCCAGGACCCGTTCACATGCTTCATCCGCCATCTCGCCAGCGAGCTGGTTCCCCCGGCAGGCACGAACTGGGGCCTGTACTCGGATCCGGCCATGGATGCGCTCTTCAACGAGCTGCGCACGACCTTTGATGAGGCCGCACAGAACCGTGTCCTCCAGCGCATTCACGAAAAGTATGTGGACGACGCCCTGTTTTTGATGGTGACGCATGACGTCGCGCCACGTGCGATGCACCGTCGCGTTCAGGGCTTTGTTCAGGCCCAGAACTGGTTCCAGGACTTCTCACCCGTGAATGTTGCAGGCTGAGGTCGCCCCGTGCTGAGCTATATTGGACGACGCATCGTCTACGCCTTGCCGATCATGCTGGGTGTGAGCCTTGCATGCTTTGCGCTCGTCCATATCGCTCCAGGCGATCCCCTTGTCTCGGTTCTGCCGGCGGACGCATCAGAAGCGCTCCGCCAGCAGATGATGGTTCTCTACGGCTTCGACCGCTCCTACCTTGAGCAGTTTGCGCTCTGGTTGTTTCGCGCGGCCCAGGGCGATCTCGGCACCTCCATTGCGAGTGGCCGTTCAGTCTCAAGCGAAGTCATGCGCGCAGTCGGCAACACGCTGATCCTGGCGATCACGGCGACCTTCATCGGCTTTCTGTTCGGCCTGCTGTTTGGCTTCGTTGCCGGCTATTTCCGCGATACCTGGATCGACAAATCAGCCTCGGTACTCTCCGTGATCGGAGTGTCGGTGCCGCACTACTGGCTCGGCATGGTGCTCGTGATCATCTTCTCGGCACAACTGAACTGGCTTCCGGCCACGGGCATGGGGCCGACCGGCTCGGCGGGCTGGCAAATGGACTGGGTCCATTTCCAGCATATCCTGCTGCCGGCACTGACCATGTCCGTCATCCCCATGGGGATCATCGCGCGGACAATCCGCGCGCTTGTTGCCGAGATTTTGAACCAGGACTTTGTCCAGGCGCTTCGCGCCAAAGGCCTTGGCGAGCTCGGCGTCTTCACCCATGTCGTCAAGAACGCCGCGCCAACCGCGCTCGCTGTCATGGGCCTTCAACTCGGCTATCTTCTCGGAGGTTCGATCCTGATCGAGACCGTGTTCTCCTGGCCTGGAACCGGCTTCCTGCTCAACTCAGCCATCTTCCAGCGAGATTTGCCCCTGCTCCAGGGCACCATCCTCGTGCTCGCGCTCTTCTTTGTGGCGCTGAATCTCGTGGTTGATGTCGTCCAGTCGTTCCTCGATCCGCGCATCCAGAGGGCATGAGATGACCTTCAGTTCCATTCCCGTTGGCAACGTCAAGGCAATCGAGAAGAGCGAGGGATATTGGGCGTCGGTGTTGCGGCGTTTTTCCAAGGACAAGCTGGCGATTGCAGCCTTGATCGTCATTATCCTTTTGATCGCAATGGCGCTCCTGTCGCCGTGGATCTCGCCTCAGGATCCTTATGCCGGGCGCACACTGCGCCGGCTGCGCCCGATTGGCACGGACGGTTTTCCCCTCGGAACCGATGAGCTCGGGCGCGATATGCTCTCCCGCCTGATGGTGGGGGCGCGCATGTCACTGCTGATGGGCGTCACGCCGGTCCTGATCGCATTTTGCGTTGGCTCAACGATCGGCATCCTCGCAGGCTTCGTCGGCGGCAAGCTCAACACTGTGCTGATGCGCACGGTTGATGTGTTCTACGCCTTCCCTTCAGTGCTCCTTGCCGTTGCCCTGTCGGGCGCGCTTGGTGCTGGCCTTGGCAATGCGCTTCTGTCCCTGACGATTGTGTTCATCCCGCCGATTGCCCGCGTGGCGGAGGCTGTCACTACGCAGGTCCGCAGCCGCGACTATGTCGAGGCTGCGCGCGCATCGGGCGCGTCCGCATTCACGATTGTGCGCGTTCACGTGCTTGGTAACGTGGTCGGCCCAATCTTTGTCTACGCAACAGGGCTCATCTCGGTCTCGATGATCCTTGCCTCGGGCCTGTCGTTCCTGGGCCTTGGCGTGCGTCCGCCGGAGCCCGAGTGGGGCTTGATGCTGAACACCTTGCGCACGGCGATCTATGTTCAGCCCATGGTCGCTGCCCTGCCGGGCGTGATGATCTTCATCACCTCGATCGCGTTCAACCTGTTCTCCGACGGGCTGCGCTCGGCCATGGATGTCAAGTCATGAGCGCGCTTCTGGAAGCCGTCGGTCTCGTCAAGCACTTTCCGGTCAAACGGAACCTGATTGGCAAACCAACCGCTGTCGTTCGAGCCGTTGATGGCATCGATTTCAATGTGGCAAAGGGCGAAACGCTTGGGATCGTGGGCGAGTCCGGCTGCGGAAAGTCGACAACCGCGCGGCTGTTGATGCAGCTGATCATGCAGGACAAGGGCGACATCCGCTTCGACGGCAAGGTCGCTGGTGGTCCGGACCTGCCGCTCAAGGCCTACCGGCGTGATGTGCAAATGGTGTTTCAGGACTCCTATGCCTCGCTCAACCCGCGCCTGACCGTTGAGGATTCCATCGCATTTGGGCCGATGGTTCATGGCATCTCGCGAAACGAGGCCCTGTCGCGCACGCATCAACTCCTGTCGCGTGTCGGCCTGGAGCCCAAGCGTTTTGCCGGGCGCTACCCGCACGAGGTTTCCGGTGGCCAGCGCCAGCGCATCAACATTGCGCGCGCCCTTGCGCTCAACCCGCGTCTTGTCATTCTCGATGAAGCGGTGTCCGCGCTCGACAAGTCTGTCGAGGCACAGGTCTTGAACCTGCTCCTGGACCTCAAGGATGAGTTTGGCCTGACCTACGTTTTCATCAGCCATGATCTCAATGTCGTTCGGTTCATGTCAGACCGGGTCATGGTCATGTATCTTGGCCAGATCGCGGAAATCGGGCCATCCGAGGACGTTTTTCGTGCAGCAGCTCACCCCTACTCCACGGCCTTGCTTGGATCGATGCCGGCCATTGATCCAGAAAGGCGAACGATGGAAGCGCCGCTTTCCGGCGACCCGCCAAACCCCATCGACCCACCGCCGGGATGCCGGTTTCATACGCGCTGCCGCCTCGCCGAGCCGGTATGCTCTGCAAAGGTCCCGACCCTGACCCGTCTCTCGCAAACCCATCAGGCCGCCTGCCATGTGGTCGCGGCCGGCAGCGGCCATAGCGCAAGCCCAGGGGTTGCGGCATGAGCCAGCCCATCGTCGATGTCTCAAATCTGACAGTCGTGTTCAGCGGCGGTCGCGTGCCGGTCAAGGCCGTGAACGGTGTCGATCTGAAGATCGCGGCTGGCGACGCTGTGGCCCTTCTTGGAGAATCGGGATCGGGCAAAAGCGTAACGCTGCGCGCGTTGATGCGGCTGTTGCCGGAAAAGACCGCGCGCATTGAAGCAGACCGCATGACAGTCGCCGGGCAAACCGTCCTTGACCTGCCAAAGCAAGACCTCACGCGATATCGCGGGGGTATCGTGTCCATGATCTTTCAGGAGCCAGCGCTCGCGCTTGATCCGGTCTACACCCTGGGCGACCAGATTGCCGAAACCGTTGTCCGCCATGAGGGCGTGAGCTTTTCCGAAGGTCGAAAGCGCGCGCTGGATCTGTTCGAACGCGTTCGGATCCCATCTCCCCAGCGCCGACTGGAAGCGTATCCGCATGAAATGTCAGGCGGCATGCGCCAGCGAGCCATGATTGCGCTTGCGCTCGCGTGCCAGCCCAAGGTCCTGTTGGCAGATGAGCCAACGACAGCGCTTGATGCGACGGTTCAAATCCAGATCCTTCTGCTCCTGCGCGAACTGCAACGCGAACTGGGTCTGGCAATCATTTTTGTCACCCATGACATTGGCGCGGCCGTTGAGATCGCGGACCGTATCGCCGTGATGTATGCCGGGCGCATTGTGGAAGAGGGGCCGGTGCGCACGCTTATCCGCGAACCCCGACACCCCTACACCATCGGGCTTTTGAAGAGCCGCGCCCATGGCGCGATGGCCAAGGGCGGACGCCTCGAGACCATTCCTGGAAGCCCGCCGGATCTCGCGGCCCTTCCGCCCGGATGCGCATTCGCGCCAAGATGTACCTTCGTGGCGGATAGCTGCGCCACGATCCAGCCGCCCGTGGTTCAGATCAGCCCGGATCATGCCGTGCGCTGTTTGCAAACTGATGCGACCCAGAACGCTGCGCCCAAGTTGATTGAGCAGGACTGATCCATGCTTTTGAAGAACGATCCAGCCCGCGCCTTCATGCCTTATCCCCCTGTGCCGGTCGCACGCAGCGCGGATGGGCCGCTTTCTGACCTCACTTTCGCGGTCAAGGATCTGTTTGATGTCGCTGGCTATCCAACCAGCGTTGGCAGCGCGCACATGCTGGCCATCTCCGGAACCAAAACTGTCCATGCCGAGATCGTCCAGACGCTGTTGGATGCCGGCGCGCGCTTTGTTGGCAAATCCATCACGGACGAACTGGCTTTCTCGCTCAACGGAAAGAATGCCCATTTTGGAACACCCGTGAATGGCGGCGCACCTGACCGCATTCCCGGGGGCTCTTCCTCGGGGTCCGCATCTGCGGTCTCGCATGGCATCGTGGATTTCGCGCTTGGAACAGATACGGGCGGCTCCATCCGCACGCCTGCGAGCCACTGCGGCCTGATTGGCCTCAGACCCAGCCATGGGAGCGTGTCGCTGAAAGGCGCGCATGATCTTGCCCCGAGCTTCGACACCTGCGGCTGGTTTGCACGCGACATCAAGACATACGCGCGGGTCGCAGATGTCGTCTTTGGAGCGGGTAGCAGGCCACTCGGCAAGGCGCTCATTGCGCGCGACATGTTCGCCAAACTGTCGCCTGAAGCGCTTGATGCATTCAAGCCGGCAGTTGCGCGCGTCGAAGCGGTTACGGGCGCTGCCGCACCCGTGGACGTCATGGTGCCAGACCCACAGACACTTTACTGGGCCTTCCGCTACCTGCAGGGCCGCGAGGCATGGCAGGTGGATGGAGCCTTCATCGAGCGCTATCAGCCACCCCTGGGGCCCGGCATCCGCGAACGTTTCATGTGGTCAAGGACGGTCACTGACGAGCAGGTGTCCAATGCGAATTCCGTTCGCTCGACATTCAGGTCAGCTTTTGAGGCCATCATTGGCGATAGCGTCCTGATCCTGCCAACGATGCCTGATGTTGCGCCACTGCTTGATGCCTCCGAGGCCGACATCGAGGACTACCGCAACACGGCTCTCGAATTCCTGTGCCTCGCCGGCCTGTCCGGCTTGCCTCAACTCAGCCTGCCGCTCGCAACAAGGCTTGGCGCGCCGTTGGGTCTGTCACTCATTGGCCCGCGCGGCAGGGACCGTGATCTGATCAGCCTTGCAGAACGCATCATGGGCTGAGGTCCCGAACCGCTAAGGGTTCGGCGCTTATCCGATCCCACCAGCATATGCTGTCCGATCAGCCGTGCCGGGCATGCCGCAAGGGGTTACCGGCGAAGGAGATCAATGGCCTGTTGCGCGGCAAGTTCCCCGGTTTCCCATGCGCCGCCGACAGTTCCCCACGCCGTATCGTGGCGGTGTTCGCCGGCGAAGAACACGCGTTCGGCATGCGGCAGCCTGAAGGCGGCACGCTGCGAAGAGCGACCGGGCGCTGCAACAGAAAAGCCGCCTCGGCAAAACTCCGAACGACCCCAGCGTGAGACCAGCGTCCGCGCAACAATCCGCCGGACATCGTTGCCAAAGCACGCCGCAAGCCAATCGACAGCGGCTTCGACCGCAGCCTGGTCACCCGCAGCTTCAAGCTCCCGGGCATAGGCTCCGCCGGTATCGAGGAACCAGACGTTCGTTCCCGAAACGCGCGCGATGGCGCCAAACGACCGATCATTGTCCGACTTGGCGAATATCGCGTTGTCAGTGCCGATCTCGGGCAGCTCGCCACGGATCTCCAGCAGCACCCTGAGGTTCGAGCCCATGGCAAGAGCCTCAACCGCACTGGTGTAGACGTCTGGCAGAACTGGTGAAAACCGGATGCGCCCGGAGGCAAGAACGCCAATGGGAACAGTTACGATTGCCGCACGCGCGCGCAACGTTCCCTGGCTCGTTGCAAGCCGCACCTCATCATTGGACACGGTCACTGAATCAACCGGTGCGTTGAATGCGATCGGCAGGCCGCGCGCTGTTGCTCTCAACAGGCTGCCAAATCCTTGCCGGCATAACATATCGCCGCTGTGCTGGGCGCGGGCGAAGTCCCATGACGAAATGTCGGCAAGTGACTTGCCGAATTCATAGACGCCGAGACGAAACAAGACAGAGGAGCGCCAGTCTCCAAGATCGCGCGGCAAGCCAGCCAGCGAGGAGCCATCCTCCGGCCGCCAGCCGAAGCGCACGAGAGCCTGCTCCGCCTCATCGACCGCGCGGTCATAGGCGCTCCATTCCTCATCATCGGCCCGACGGTTTCCAATGAAAAGGACATCCTCCTCGTCCTCTTCATAGACATCGAAGCCCAGATCGCGACCAAGCTTGGCGAGCGGGTTTTGCTCGGCCCCGTGAATCCAGTGGGCACCGACATCGACAGGAACATCAAACGTCACGCGATCACTGAAACAGCGTCCGCCAACCCGCGATGTTGCCTCAACAACCATCGTCGACAGGCCCGCGCGAACAAGTGAGCGTGCCGCAGAAATGCCTGCGCTGCCGCCGCCAATGATGGCAACGTCGACCGCGCGCTGCGGTAGATTGGCATATGCAGGAGTCGCGACGACCCCTGCCACAGCACCAAGAACGGTGCGTCTGTTGACCAGTACTCTGCTCATGTCGCTCTGCTTACCACGAATCTTGTCGCAACCATGAGCGTGACATTGCGTCCGGGCACCGGACCCGTGGCTGGGCTTGTTCAGAGCGAAATGACATCAACGCGATCTGCCAGTTCCGCGCGCGCCAGATCTACGATGTGCGCGTGATGCGTGAACAAGATGACCTGAAAACGCTCGCCGGCACTGGCCAGCACCTGCAGCGCATGCCCGGCGCGGCGCTCATCAAAGCTAGCCAAGAGATCATCGCCAACAAACGGCAGCGGGTCGCGCGTATCGCTGACTGCATCAAGCGCAGCAAGGCGGAGAGACAAGAACAGCTGATCCGCCGTTCCCTCGCTTAAGCCGCGAAGGGGAACGCCTTCGCCGTCCGCGCGGACAGACTGAAGCATGGCCTTGCCATCGGAATCCGTCGTCACGCGCAGGTCAGAGTACTCGCCATCCGTCATCCGGCGAAACAGCTCCGCGGCCCGTGTCAGGATAGGGTCCTGGAACTGTGCACGGTGTCTCTCAAGGGCGCCCGACACCAGGAGCCGAGCCGCCTCAAGCACGGCAAAACTGCGCGCCGTCAGCGCAAGTTCCGCAGCAATCCCGCTCTGGCGTTGCGCAGCTGTCTCCGCGCCGCGTTGGGCTTCCATGACCTGAAGCTTCCGGCGGGCCTCGGCCAGTTCCACAGCCAGCGTGCGATCTTCATCCTGCAGAGCTGAAAGCCGTCCTTCTACACTCGCAATCTCATCGTCGATGCTGGCATATTCGATGTCGGCAAACTCTCTCGAAAGGTCATGCCGGTCCAGAACCTCGCCAAACTCACGCAGTTCGCCTTGCCTGCGTTCAAGCTCGAGACGCAGCGCAACAAACCGATCGATCGCTTCGCTTATCGCCAGAAGGCCTGCCTCGTCCGTCGCAAAGCGC
>JAIYEB010000163.1 GCA_027487195.1 Hyphomicrobiales bacterium
AGCGCGTGTGTATTGCGAGGACCTTGGTCACGCGCCCGCGCCTGATCCTGCTTGATGAACCGTTTGGCGCCCTTGATGCCCAGACACGCCTCATCATGGGCGACGAACTTCTGAAGCTGTGGCGTGAGACAGGCGCAACCGTCATGCTCATTACCCATGCGCTGGATGAAGCGGCCATGCTGGCTGACCGCGTGCTGGTGATGTCAGCGCGTCCCGGCACTTTGATTGCCGAAATCAGCACGGGCTGGCCGCGCGATCGCGACAGCAGGGTTGCGGCCGACCCGTCGTTTGGAAAGATCACCGCCGAACTCTGGTCGCATCTCAGGGATGAAAGCCTGAAGGCTGTCGGTCAGCAGGCGCGTGCATGAGCGCTGGCCATCTCAGGCATGCGGGCTGGATCCGAACCGGCATTGTTGCAGGGCTTGTCGGGCTCCTGGAACTGGCGTGCCGGCTTGGCTGGTTGCCGCGCCGCACCATCATACCGCCCTCGGAGATGGTGTCTGAGCTTGTTCGGCTGTTGCTGCGCGACGAGTATTGGGGCGACATCCAGGCCACGTTGACCAGCGTGGCGGTTGCGTTTGGGCTTGCACTGATCCTTGGGTTTGCGGCGGGTGTTGTCATCCACGCGCTCCCACGCTTCCGGCGTGCGCTCGACCCGTTCCTTGCGACGTATTACGCCGTGCCGTTCTTTGCGTTCTATCCCGTGTTCATCGTGCTTTTCGGCATTGGTCGCGCGCCGATCATTGTCGTCGGTGTCTTGTTCGGCGTTGTCGCCATGATCATTGCCACCCTGAACGGGCTTGATCGGATCCCGAAGGCTTTGACGAAGACCGCAGCGATCCTGCACCTGTCGCCGCTGGACACGGCGCTCAATGTCAAACTGCCGGCAGCGCTCCCGTATCTGTTCACAGGCGTGAAGCTGTCGATTGCCTACGCTTTCATTGGCGTCATTGCGTCCGAGTTCATTCTCGCAACTGACGGCATTGGCTACGAGATCGCCTACGCTTTCAACAATTTCCAGAACGGCACCATGTACGCGCTGATGCTGTTCATCATTGTGCTGGTGACCTGCGTCAACGCGGTGTTTCACAGGTTCGAGCAGCGTCTGATCCGCAGGAGATCGCGATGAGGCGCGTGCTCGACACAGGCCTCCTGATCGTTGCGCTTGGTGTGATCTGGCATGTGCTCGCCATCTCGACCAGCGAGGCTCTGGTCACGCCAGCCGAGACCATTCAGCGCATGATGGCGCAGTGGCGCAATCCCCGCTTCCTTCCCCATGTCCTCGAAACGCTGAACGCCTTCGGACTGTCGCTGCTGTTTTCAGTCGTCGGCGGGCTCATGATCGGGCTGCCTCTCGGGCTCAACCGCCTTGGGCGCGCTGTCGCGGAACCGATCCTGGTGTCGATCTATTCGCTGCCCAAGATCACGCTTTATCCGCTGATCCTGCTGGCGTTTGGTCTCGGCATGCCGGCCAAGGTCGCGTTTGGGACCATCCATGGCATATTCCCTGTGGCGCTGTTTGCCATGAATGCGGTGGCCAATGTTGCTCCGGTCTATTTGCGGACCGCAAAGGTGTTGCGGCTGTCATATCCAGAGGCGCTACGTACCGTTGTGGTTCCAGCCGCCATCCCGGAAATTGTCTCGGGCCTTCGGATCGGCTTTTCGCTCACCATGCTTGGCGTGATCATTGGCGAGATGTTTGCCTCCCAGCGCGGGCTTGGCTTCCTTTTGATGAACGCCATCGGCCTTCACGACATTGCGACAATGCTGAGCGTTATCCTGCAGATCACGATCTTCGCCGTGATCGGCAACACGCTGCTGCTCTGGCTTGATCGCAAGCTGAAGGCGAAGCTCTAGAGAACGTCGCGCAACAGCTTCAACGCGCCGGGATGGAACGGCACAACGCTGTTGGTCCCCGCATTCATCGCGCGTGTCCCGGACGCTGAGGCGCCAACTACGCTGACAAGGTCCTGAGCTGACAGGATGGTCCGCGTCAAAGCTTCGGCGACAGCGTCGGGCATGTCCTTGTGCGCCACGACGAAGTTCCAGGCCGCGACAGATTCAAGGGGAGCTGTCTGGCCGCGATATGTGCCGGCGGCAACCGTGACCGGCGACATGAAGGCAAAGCGCGTCCGCATGGCCTTAACCTGTTGAGGAGACAATCCGAACAGGACTGCGTCTGAACCATTTGCCACCTCAACAAGCGAGGGTACCGGAACAACTGCTCCCTGCCATAGGGCATCAATCGTGCCGGCCATTACCTGACGCGCGAGGTCGGCGGGCGTTCCGGAAACAATGACTGGCCGGACCTGCGCAAACTCTGCTGCGGCGCGCAAATAGCCCTCGGCCGGGCCGTGGGCAGGCCCGGCGCCAACGCGCTTTCCATCGAGTTGTTCCAGGCTGTTGAGGCCTGATGAGCGCAACGCCGCCATCATGAAGGCGGTCTCGTACATCGGAAACAGCGCCCGCAGATTCTCAAGCCTGCGACCGTCGGCGAAGCCCGTCCCGGTTACAGCCTCGTGCACAGTCCCAAGAAAGGCTGTGGCGATCGTTGTCGACGATCCATTCACGAGCAAGAGGTTCTCGATCGAGCCCCCGGACTGGCGCACATCAAGCCGGATGGCGCCAGAACGCTCGGCAATCTTGGCGAGCCCTTCACCGTACGGAAGGAACGCCGACCCCTGCCCGGCAGTCGCAAAGCTGAGCCTCGTCACGCTCTCACCGGCTGCGAAGGAGGAGGAGATCGCACTCGCAGAGATCATTTTGGCAGCGCGGCGGGTCATGAACTTCGATGTCTCCGGAGCTTGAACTCAAGAGAAGAGCATTGCGCCATACGCACTCATGGGCAACCGCCAACAGGACATGGATCCACGCGATCCGCTCATGTGGTCCGTGCCAACAAAGGGCTGATCATTGGCCCATTTCCTTTGCCCATGTCCTTTGCCCCGTTACCGGGCCCTCAACCCCAGGGGCCTTCTCAAGCCAACGGTCGCACGCCAGCACCCGCAACGACGCGGCCTGAAGCGCAAAGACACATCGGACGCCAAAAGTCAGTTGCAAATCATTCTCAATTGCAATACGAGAGCTGTCTGGACAATAATGATCTGCGAGGCTCTTTGATGACCGCTCTCTCCCGTCGTGCTCTGCTCAGTTCTGGCCTTGCCATGGGCCTTGCGGCTCCTGCACTTGCGCAAACGCCGCGCGGCTCTGGCCGACCGCTGCGTGTCGCGACGACCTTCACAATCATTCAGGACATTGCACAGAACGTGGCTGGCACGGCGGCTGTGGTCGACTCCATCACCCGACCCGGCGCAGAGATCCATGACTATCAGCCCACGCCGCTGGATGTCGTTCGCGCGCAGTCTGCTGATCTTGTGCTTTGGAACGGGCTCAATCTCGAGCGCTGGTTCGAGCGTTTCTTCGCCAATCTGCAGAATGTCCGCAGTGCGACGGTGACTGAGAGCATACAGCCCATTCCAATTGCCGATGGCCCCTATCAGGGCCTGCCCAATCCGCATGCCTGGATGTCTGTCACTAGCGCCCTTGTCTATGTCGAGAATATCCGGCGTGCACTTGGCGCAGCTGACCCAGGCAATGCCGCAACCTATGACCAGAATGCCCGCACCTACAGCGAGCGGCTGCGCGCCCTTGATGCGCCGCTCCGGCGCAGGCTCAACGCCATTCCCGAGGCACAGCGCTGGCTCGTCACATCGGAAGGTGCGTTCAGCTATCTCACCCGCGACTACGGCTTTCGCGAAGCCTATCTCTGGCCGATCAATGCGGACGAGCAGGGCACCCCGCAGCAGGTCCGCGCTTTGATCAATACAGTTCGGCGGAATCGAATTCCCGTTGTGTTTTCCGAGTCAACGGTATCCGATCGGCCAGCGCGCCAGGTGGCGCGTGAGACTGGCGCGCGGTACGGCGGTGTGCTGTTTGTAGACAGCCTGTCGGATGCGCGCGGGCCGGTGCCTACCTTCGAGAAGCTTCTCGAAGTGACGGTGGATCGTATTGCAAAGGGATTTGGTCAGTGACAGCACAAAGTGCCGGCATTTCCGTCTCGGAACTGTCGGTCGTCTACCCCAACGGACACCGCGCGCTGACGAATGCTTCATTCGCATTGAACGCCGGGCGGGTCTGTGGACTTGTCGGCGTGAACGGGTCTGGCAAGTCCACCCTGTTCAAGGCCTTGACCGGCTTCCTGACGCCAACATCTGGCACTGTGACGATTGCTGGCCTGCCCATCCGCGACGCGCTGAAGAAGCGGCTGGTCGCCTACGTTCCGCAAAGTGAGGAAGTCGACTGGACCTTTCCGGTTCTGGTTGAAGATGTGGCCATGATGGGCCGCTATGCGCACATGGGCATCTTGCGGATCCCCAAGGCCAGGGACAGGCAGGTTGTCGATGAGGCGCTTGAGCGCGTCGGGATGGGTGCGTATCGCAAGCGCCAGATTGGCGAACTTTCCGGCGGGCAAAAGAAGCGTGTGTTCCTGGCGCGGGCGCTCGCGCAGGATGCAAAGGTCCTGTTGCTGGATGAGCCCTTCACCGGCGTTGATGTCACAACCGAGAACGCAATTGTCTCCCTGATGCGCGCATTGGCGAAGGAGGGTCGGCTCATTCTGGTCTCGACCCACAATCTCGGATCGGTTCCGGACTTTTGCGACGATGTGGTTCTCGTCAACAAGACGATCATTGCCTACGGACCGGTCGCAACAACCTTCACGCAGGCGCACCTTGCAACAGCCTTTGGCGGTGTGCTGCGCCACTTCCGGCTCGAGGGCGATGCGCTGCATGATGATGCCGATGGGCGCAGCCTCACCGTGATTACAGATGATGAGCGACCGCTTGTTTTCTACGGGGAGAAAGCAAACGAGAAGATGGTCAACCGCCCGGAGGATGAACGCACGTGATCGAAGCGCTCCTCGAGCCCTTCTCATACGAGTACATGACGCGTGCCATCTGGGTATCGGCGCTTGTGGGTGGCGTGTGCGCGTTTCTCTCAGGCTTTTTGATCATGAAAGGTCTGTCGCTCATGGGCGATGCGCTGGCCCATTCGGTCGTGCCGGGTGTTGCGCTCGCCTACCTTTTGCATCTGCCCTATGCCGCCGGCGCGTTCTTCTCAGGCCTTCTGGCAGCGCTTGGCATGGCGTGGGTCAAGCGCATCACGCAACTGCGCGAGGATGCTGTCATCGGTCTTGTGTTCACGACCTTCTTTGCCGTTGGCCTTCTGATCGTTTCAATCAACCCGACCGCCATCAATGTGCAGACCATTGTGCTTGGCAACATTCTGGCCATCTCCAATGAGGATGTGGTCCAGGTCGTCATTGTGGCTGGCATATCGATCGGGCTGCTGCTCCTGTTCTGGCGCGACCTGATGGTGGTGTTTTTCGACGAAACCCATGCGCGCAGCATCGGTCTCAGGGTCGATGCGCTGAAACTTCTGTTCTTCACGCTGCTTGCGGCCTGCACGGTTGCGGCGCTTCAGACCGTTGGTGCGATCCTTGTGATCGCCATGGTCGTGACACCCGGCGCGACGGCCTACCTGTTGACGGATCGATTTGGCCGGATGATCGCGCTTTCGGTCGTGATCGGTGCAAGCACCAACGCCGTTGGCGCCTATGCGTCCTTCTTCCTCGACGGGGCCACAGGCGGACTGATTGTTGTGCTCCAGACCATTGTGTTTCTGTGCGCCTACCTGTTCGCGCCCAAACACGGCAGGCTCGCGCAAATGCGACTGCAAAAGAGCGTGTCATGATGGCGCTTGAGGCCTGGCTCTGGACACCGCTGACCTATGATTTCATGCGCCGTGGGTTGATCATGGCCGTGCTGGTCGCCAGCGTCTGCGCGGTCCTGTCCTGCTATCTCGTGCTGAAGGGCTGGGCGCTTCTGGGCGATGCAATCTCACACGCCGTTCTGCCGGGCGTGGTGCTTGCAGCGGTTCTCGGCCTGCCGCTCGCCGTTGGCGCCTTTGCGGCCGGGCTGTTCTGCGCGGCCGCAACCGGGCACCTCACCGCGACATCGCGCCTTAAGGAGGACACGGTCATGGCGATCGTCTTCTCCGGCCTGTTTGCTGTGGGCCTTGTCCTGCTGTCAGCCCTGCGGGTCCCTGATCTCCATGTCGGCCACATCCTGTTTGGCAACATGCTCGGAGTGACATGGGCGGATATCATCGAGAGCGGCGTCGTCGTTGTTGCTGTCCTTGTGATTGTCCTGATCAAGCGGCGCGATCTGATGCTGTTTTGCTTTGACGCGACCTATGCCCGCGCGATCGGGATCAACGTCACGCTTCTGCATTATGGGCTTTTGACGCTCGTGGCGCTTGCCATTGTCGCAGCTCTCAAGGCCGTTGGTGTGATCCTGGTCATTGCCATGCTGATCGCGCCCGGCGCTGTCGCATTCCTGACCGTGCGCCGGTTTGAACACATGCTGCCGCTTGCCGTGGGCGTGGCGGTTGCCTCGGCCGTTGTAGGAACGATCATGAGCTTCTCGCTCGATGTCGCGCCTGGCCCCTTGATCGTCGTACTGCAGGCCCTGGCGTTCATCGTGGCGCTTGCGCGACGGCAATGGCGAGCATCCGCAATCGCGTGACACGAAGAATGCAATCAACGCAGATCCGGTGAATCAGCGCCAAACCGGGCTGGTCGGCTGTGTCGTAAAAGACTGACGCAGCCATCCTTCCTCGGCACTCAAAGAGATCAGCCGGCAACAGTGGCAATGTCGCGAGCTGGCACCTTTACCAATAGCCCTACTGCCTGCGCGCAATGCCGGCGTCAGGTCTCGTCGTTTGGATAGCGCGCGGCCTGCCTGTCATAGTCAGCGAAGCCCACGATCTCCTTGAGCTTGGCAAAGGGCAGCACATGCGCCGCAGGATCAACGCCTGTCTTCAGGGCCTCAAGTGCCGCCAGCATGGCCTTGGTTGCTGCTGACAGGAGCGTCGTTGCATAGGCCACATGCCGATAGCCGATGGCTTCGAGGTCAGTTGGCGACAGGCGCGGCGTAAGCCCGCCGTCGAGCATGTTGGCCATCTGCACGCCAGGCAATGCGCCGACCTGGCGCATTTCTTCAAGCGTCTGCGGCGCTTCAACAAAAATCATATCCGCGCCGATCTCATGGAACGCACGGGCACGCTCAAGGGCCTCGGTGAGGCCGACAGGTCCTCGGGCATCGGTGCGTGCGAGGATCAGAATGTCTGCGCCCTCGTTCCGGGCATCCACAGCTGCCTTGATCCGTTCAAGGGCAGCTGCGCGGGACACAACCTCCTTGCCCGCGACATGGCCGCAGCGTTTTGGTGCCTTTTGATCTTCAATCATGACCGCGGCGGCACCCGCCTGTGCGTAGGCGGCGATCGTACGCTTGACCTGCACTGCGTTGCCGTAGCCCGTGTCGCCATCCGCGATCACGGGAATTTCGGTCGCGGCGACAATGTCGCGCACAGCATCGCGCATTTCGCCGTAGGAGAGCTGCCCGGTATCGGGCAGGCCGTGGCGGGCTGCAGCCACGCCGAACCCGGACATGAACACAGCCTCAAAGCCGGCCATCGCGCTCAGGCGAGCTGCATGGGCATCAGCAATGCCGGGCGTTACGAGGATCCGGCCCGTCGCCAAACGGGCTTTCAGGCGGCTTGCGGGAGAAGATGAAGCACTGGTCATGGAAAGCGGGGTGCGCCTGCTCAAGGGGCCTGTCAACTCCAACTTTGACTATGCTCTTTGCCCTGTCGAAAAGTTCTGCCATGGTTGCAGCAATGCGTGCCGGCAAAGCATCGGCGCGCACACCAGGGAGATGTTTATGACGATGAAGTTTGCGATCCCCGCAGCCGTTTTTCTGTCACTTGCCGCTGTTGCGCCGGCCATGCCGCAGCAAGGTGCTGCCTGCCCGTTCCGCGGGTCGCTTGATGACGCGTATTGCGATGCAAACCGCGACATGGTCGCCGATGTCCCAACGGATCCGGCCCGTCTGCGTGATCCGTCCACGCTGGTCTTTGCCTACACTCCTGTGGAAGACCCAGCACTTTATGCCAACCAGTTCCGGCCGCTGCTTGATCACCTCACGACCTGCACCGGCAAGCGCACAGTGTATTTCCAGGTCACCTCCAACGCTGCCCAGGTTGAGGCCATGCGTTCGGGTCGCCTCCATATCGGCGGTTTTTCCACAGGCCCGACCGCCTTTGCGGTCAACCTGGCCGGCGCTGTCCCGTTTGCGGTGAAGGGCAATGCGCAGGCGTATGAGCGCTATACGGTCGCGGTCATCGTCAAGGCCGACAGCCCGTTCCGCACCCTTGCCGACCTCAAGGGGCGGCGTGTGGCGCACACATCGGCAACCTCGAACTCAGGGAATCTTGCACCGCGCGCCTTCTTCCCGGATCAAGGTCTGACCCCCGAGACGGATTATCGCGTTGTCTTTTCCGGCGGGCATGATCGCTCGGTCATGGGTGTCAACTCAGGTGACTATGATGCAGCGCCCGTGGCATCCGATGTGTTTCGCCGCATGATCGCGCGCGGTCAGGTTCGTGCGGACGCGTTCCGTGTCATCTGGGAGAGCCCGCCCTTCCCGACCTCCTCTTTCGCATTGTCGCATGATCTCAACCCGGCCCTCGCCCAGCGCATCCGCCAATGCTTCTTCGATTTCCGCTTCCCCGAGGCCATGAGCCGCGATCTGGGTGGCAATGACCGGTTCTGGCCCGCGACCTACGTCACGGACTGGGAGCCCGTGCGCTTTGTCGCTGACAAGGTCAACGCACCCTACAACCGCGCGGCCTTTGACCTTGAAAGCCGTCGCGAACTGGAAGCGGAAGCGCGCCGCAATGCTGCCCGCCAGCAAACGCCAGCGGCAGGAGCGCCTGCTGCACCTGCAACTCCTGCACCGGCAGCGCCGGTCGCACCGGCCGCACCGGCCGCGCCCGCGGCACCACGCGCACCGTGATCCTGCAGACCTCTCCCTCTCGACGGCTCGCCATCAGCGGGCTGTCGAAGTCCTACGTGGCTGGCAAGCCGGTCTTGACCGACATCAACCTGACCATTGAAGGCCAGGATCTGACAGCCATCATTGGCCCGTCCGGGACCGGCAAGTCGACGTTGATCCGCTGCATCAACCGGCTGGTGGAGCCAACCGCAGGCGAAATCCGGCTGGGCGATCTCGATCTTGCTCGCGTGCGTGGCAATGCGCTCAGGTTGGCGCGCCGGCGCATTGGCATGGTGTTTCAGGAGTACAATCTCGTCGAGCGCCTCAGCGTCATGGAGAATGTGCTGTCCGGTCGGCTTGGCTATGTCTCGCCGCTCGCAGCCTTTTTCCGCCGCTATCCCGAAGCCGACATCCGTCAGGCCTATCAGTTGCTCGACGAGGTTGGTCTTGGGGAAAAGTACGCTGTGCGCGCGGATGCCTTGTCAGGCGGCCAGCGCCAGCGCGTCGGAATTGCGCGCGCATTGATGCAGGAGCCGGATCTTTTGCTCGCTGATGAGCCAACCTC
>JAIYEB010000223.1 GCA_027487195.1 Hyphomicrobiales bacterium
GCGCCGCAGTCGGCCATCCTTGGCATGCACAAGATCCAGGACCGCGCAGTCGTGATCGGCGGCAAGATCGAGATCCGTCCGATGATGTATCTGGCTGTCAGCTATGATCACCGCATTGTCGATGGCAAGGAAGCTGTGACCTTCCTCATGCGCATCAAGGAAGGCCTTGAGGATCCGGCGCGCCTCGTGATGGATTTGTAGAGAGGCCAAAAGGGAACAGGAAGGCCTCGGGCTTTGTATCTGAGCGTTTTCAGACCCTTGGCTCCTGCGCTGGCTGCCAGCGGCAGCCCTTCGCTGTCGATTGGCATCTCTTGATCTGACGTCGTTTTACCAACCCTGAACGGACCAGAAACGCCCATGTCCTATGATCTCATCGTGATTGGTTCGGGCCCTGGCGGCTATGTCGCAGCCATCCGCGCCTCGCAACTCGGCCTCAAGGTCGGCATTGTTGAGAAGTGGCCGACCTTTGGCGGCACATGCCTCAACATCGGCTGCATCCCATCAAAGGCGCTGCTGCATGCCTCCGAATTGTTTGAGGAGGCTGGCCACGGCTTTGCAGCATTCGGCATTGATGTGCCCCAGCCGAAACTGAACCTGCCGGCCATGATGAAGCACAAGGCCGACACGGTGAAATCGAACGTCGATGGCGTGGCTTTCCTTTTGAAGAAGAACAAGGTCACGGCCCATATCGGAACCGGGCGCATCGCAGGCGCTGGCAAGGTCGAAGTGGTCAAGGCCGACGGATCTGTCGAGCAGCTCGAGACCAAGAACATCATCATTGCCACAGGCTCGGTGGTTGCTCCCTTGCGTGACAAGGACGGCAAGGCCATCGAGATCGATGAGACGACCGTCGTGTCCTCCACCGGTGCGCTCGATCTGCCAAAGGTTCCCGGCCATCTCGTGGTGGTTGGTGCGGGCGTCATCGGGCTTGAGCTTGGCTCGGTCTGGCGCAGGCTCGGCGCGAACGTCACGGTGATCGAATATACCGACAAGTGCCTGACCGGCATGGACCTTGAGGTCGGCAAGCAGTTCCAGCGCCTGATGGAAAAGCAGGGCGTGAAGTTCCACCTGTCCTCGCGCGTCACGGGCGTGAAGCGCGGCAAGACAGGTGCTTCCGTCACGTTTGAACCGGTTGCAGGTGGGGATGCGGTCAACCTTGAAGCGGATGTGGTTCTGGTTGCCACGGGCCGGATTCCCTACACTGAGGGCCTTGGCCTGGAAGCTGCAGGCGTGGCGATCGAGCGCGGCCGCGTTGTGATCGATGATCACTTCCGCACCAATGTCGCCGGCATTTATGCCATTGGCGATGTGGTGCGTGGACCGATGCTCGCGCACAAGGCCGAGGATGAGGGTGTCGCCTGCGCTGAAATCATTGCCGGCAAGGCGGGTCACGTGAACTATGATGTCATTCCCGGTGTGGTCTACACGTTCCCGGAAGTGGCCTCTGTCGGAAAGACCGAGGAAGAGCTGAAGGCCGCCGGCATCGCCTATGCGGTCGGAAAGTTTCCCTTCATGGCCAACGGGCGCGCACGCGCCAACCGCACCACGGACGGCTTCGTCAAGGTCCTGGCGGATGCGGCGTCAGACCGGGTGCTTGGGGTTCATATCGTTGGCGCAGGTGCTGGCGACATGATCCATGAAGCTGCGGTGCTGATGGAGTTCGGCGGCTCGTCCGAGGATCTGGCGCGCACATGCCACGCGCACCCGACACTGTCCGAGGCCGTCAAGGAAGCCGCCCTCGCGGTTGAAAAGCGCGCCATCCATATCTGACGCGCCGGGTTCTGCCCTCAGTTCAGAACGGCTTGACGATGACGAAGATCACGATCGCGACCATGAGCGCGGTCGGGATCTCGTTCATCACACGGTAGAATTTGTGCGTGCGGACATTGCGGTCGGCCGCAAAATCCTTGACCCAGCGCGCCATCATTCCGTGCATTGCGAACAGGCCGATCAGCGCGGCTGACTTCGCCCAGAACCAGCCTGTCGTCCACCACCGCCCGTCCCACATCAACCAGAGGCCCGCGACCAGCGACACGACCATGGCCGGCGTCATGATGGCCTTCAACAGACGCCGCTCCATCACCTTGAAGGTCTCGGACTGGACCGAGCCGACTTCTGCCGAGGTGTGGTAGACGAACAGGCGCGGCAGATACAAAAGCCCGGCCATCCACGCGATGATGGCGATCACGTGAAGCGCCTTGATCCACTCGTACATCAGCCAGCCCTGACGCGGGCAAGGACGCGCTCGACCGCCGATATCGGCGCTTCCGGCGTAATCCCATGCCCAAGGTTGAAGATGTGGGGCTTGCCCCGAAACGCGTTCATGATCGCATCGACACCAGCGTCAATGCCTTCATTTGAGCCCAGAAGCCGGATCGGATCGAGATTGCCCTGGGTTGGGACCGGGACTGCACCTGCCGCCCAGACCGGGTCAAGCGACCAGTCAAGGCTTACGGCGTCAACACCGGTCTTCCTGACAAAGTCCGGAAGGCGTGAGCCTGCGCCACGCGGGAAGCCAATGATCTTTGCCCCAGGCTTTCTGGCGCGCACCCCAGCAACAATGCGCTGGGTTGGGCCGACGACAAAGCGCTCGAACGCGCGCACATCAAGGCTTCCGGCCCACGTGTCAAACAGCTGGACGGCATCGGCGCCAGCATCAAGCTGTCGGCACAGATAGTCGACCGACGCCTCGACCAGAATGTCCATGAGGCGATCAAGCGCTTCGGGTTTCGCGTAGGCCCAGTGCTTGGCTGGCCCCTGATCATCGGTGCCGCGACCCGCAATCATGTAGGTGGCCACCGTCCAGGGCGCGCCGCAAAAGCCGAGCAGCGTCGTCTCAGCGGGAAGCCTGGCGCGCAGGGTTGAGACGGTTTCAAAAACCGGCGCGAGATGGGATGCGATGCGCCCGACATTGAGCGAAGACAGATCCGCCTCGCTGATCGGATCAAGCCGCGGCCCCTCGCCCACCTCAAACCGCACATCGCGACCCAGAGCGTGCGGGACGACGAGAATGTCCGAGAACAGGATCGAGGCATCAAATCCGAAGCGGCGGATCGGCTGCAGCGTAACCTCTACCGCGAATTTGGGCGTGTAGCACAGATCAAGGAAGGAGCCTGCGTCGGCGCGCACGGCACGATATTCCGGCAGATAGCGACCGGCCTGGCGCATGAACCAAACCGGCGGTGGCCATACCGCTTCGCCGGAAAGCACTTTCATCAAGGATCTTTGCTGGGTCACATCATGCTCGATTGGAAAAGAGGTGTCAGGGCCATCGTTGGAGCGGAACCTAGTTGGACAGTTGCGATCTTGAAAGAAAGAAAGATTCTCTTAACCTTTTGATATGTCTTGGGTCAGGAATTGTGCTGACACCGGTTCATACCTCTCCTCTCAACCGTGTTTTCATCATCGCTGCTCAGGGATGGGTTGTGGAGAACGTATTTGTCCACATAGGGCTGCCCACACCCGGCCTGAAAGTCTTTAGGCATGGTCTGCCAATGGCTTGACCAGATCAGGTGGTTCAGCCTGTCAACAGATCGAAGCGATGTGGATATCAATCCATCCCCAGAGACCGACGGCGGCACGTGCTTTCACAGCTCAAGGGTCTCAACTGTTGATCGATTGGGCTTCCTAAGCCTAGGGTGCGGCCTTCGCCGTGTTTTGTCCCCATGATCCCACTCGCTCCACAACCCCTGTGGATACCAGATGGATTGAACAGATGAATGATCCCAGATCGTGAGACAAACCCTTTGAGCCAAACGTTTTTTCACCTTCATCTCGTATCGGATGCAACAGGCGAAACGCTGACGGCGGTCGCGCGGGCTGCGGCTGTTCAGTACGCCTCTGCACGTCCGATCGAGCACGTCTATCCGCTGGTTCGCACCCAGCGCCAGCTTGATCGCGTGATCTCCGAGATCGAGGGCAATCCAGGGATTGTGCTGTTCACGATCGTCAACTCGGACCTGACGGCCAGGCTTGAGACGAAGTGCCGGGAATTCGGTGTGCCGTGCGTATCGGTTCTTGCGCCGGTGCTGGATGTGTTCCGTTCCTATCTTGGCGTTGAACTGACACCGCGCGTGGGCGCGCAGCACACGCTCGACGCCGCCTACTTCCAGCGCATCGACGCGCTGAACTTCACCATGGTCCATGATGATGGCCAGCTTCAGGAAGATGTCGAGGATGCGGACATTGTTCTTGTCGGGATCAGCCGGACGTCCAAGACACCGACCTCGATCTATCTTGCAAATCGCGGGTTCAAGACGCTGAACGTGCCGCTGGTCCCAAACATTCCCATCGATCCGCTGGTCCTGAATGCGGTCAAGCCGCTGGTTGTCGGCCTGATTGCGAGCCCGGAGCGCATTGTGCAGATCCGCGAAAACAGACTTCTGGCGCTTAATGCGGACACAGGTACTGATTATGTCGACCGCACCAATGTCAGCCAGGAGATCGCGGCCTCGCGCCGGCTGTTCATGGAACGTGGCTGGCCAATGATTGATGTGACGCGCCGCTCCATCGAGGAAACGGCGGCTGGCATCATAGCCCTTCACACTGAGCGCCGACAAAGCGGCCGGATATCGAACGAGACATGACACGCATTGTTCTTGCTTCCAAAAGTGCCATTCGCGCCGAGCTTTTGCGCAACGCCGGCCTGATCCCGGAGATCCAACCCGCCAATGTTGATGAGCGGGCGATCGAAGAGCCAGCCATGGCGAAAGGTGCATCGCCAGCCGAGGTTGCGGTGCTTCTCGCCGGTGCCAAGGCCCAGGCGGTGTCGATTGAGCGGCCTGATGCCATCGTGATTGGCGCTGACCAGACGCTGGCCCTTGGCCTTGAGCGATTTTCAAAGCCGAAGGATCGGGCAGCTGCCCGGGTGCATTTGATGCGCCTCAGGGGCGCCACCCATGTCCTTGCGTCCGGCGCTGCTATTGCCATCAAGGGCGAAGTGATCTGGACCGGCGTCCAGGAAGCAGCGCTGACGATGCGGCCGTTTTCAGACCGTTTTCTTGAAAACTATCTCGATCAGATGGGGTCTGTCGTGACCACCACGGTTGGCGGGTACCAGCTCGAGGGTCTCGGCATTCAGCTGTTTGAGCGCATCGAGGGCGACACCTTCACGATCCTTGGACTGCCGCTTCTGGCGCTTCTTGGCGGGATGCGTGCGCACAAGCTGTTGCAGGACTAGAGGAGTGCCGATGACCTTCGAAAGCTCCAATGGAGTCATAGGCTTGACGGCGCCTATGGTGAGTTTGTTGTTGGCTCCGACGTTTGTCCCGGATGGGATGCAAACGTCAAAATCAGGCTCCTAGGCCTTGCGCGTCGCCGCCATTTTCGGCCACCCCGTTGGCCATTCGCGCTCCCCTCTGATCCATGGCTATTGGCTCAGGCAGCATGGCCTTTCGGGCGCCTATGTGAAGCATCAGGTCCTGCCGGAGCACGCGGTCGCAACCTTCAGGACCCTCAAGGACCTGGGTCTTGTAGGCGGCAATGCCACGATCCCGCACAAGGAAGCGCTTCTTCTTGCCGCTGACGAGATTTCGCCGGCGGCGCGCGCGGTTGGCGCTGCTAATACGATGTGGCTTCACGAGGGCAGGCTCTGTGTCGACAACACTGATGTTCTGGGCTTTCTGGCGAACGTCGATGAGTGTGCGCCGGGATGGGATGCATCCCCACCTGTCGCCGTGGTGCTTGGCGCTGGCGGAGCTGCCCGCGCGATTGTGTATGCCTTGACGACCCGTGGGGTTCCCCGGATCCTTCTTGCCAACCGCAGTCTCGAGCGGGCCGAAGCGCTGGCTGAGGCCTTTGGACCCTCTGTGGTCCCCGTGGCGCTTGATGAAGCTGAAGCCCACATGGCGGGTGCTGGTCTGGTTGTGAACACCACATCCCTTGGCATGAAGGGGCAGCCCGATCTCGAGCTTGATCTGTCTCGCCTGCCCTCACATGCGGTTGTGGTCGAAAGCGTCTATATCCCGCTGGAAACGGCGCTCCTGCGCCAGGCGCGTTTGCGTGGGCTGAGAACGGCCGATGGTCTTGGTATGCTGCTCCATCAGGCCGTGCCTGGTTTCGAGCGCTGGTTTGGTGTTCGCCCCGTGGTGACGCCTGAGCTCAGGGCGATGATCGTCGCCGATATCGGACCTTAAGCCATGCGGATTGTGGGCCTCACGGGATCGATCGGCATGGGCAAGTCGACAACGGCTGGCTTTTTCCGGGCGGCCGGTGTGCCGGTGCA